>JAIIAN010000215.1 GCA_022717655.1 Bacillota bacterium
TTATCTGACTTTCTCAACAAACTTTCAAAATCAATTCGTTCTGGCTCTTTATCAGCATTTCTTAAATTTGATTCTACAATTTTTACAAACTTTTTGAATGTGTCAAGATCAAATTGCCCCTTCTGCTCGTCCAAAGTTTTTAGCATCAGTTTTCCGATGTGTTCTTCACTCCTGAAAACCTCAAGCAAATTCTTGTATATTTCGCGATGAGATTCATCGCCATTCTCTTGGTCAGAAATACTGTTTTGCAAATCTTTAATTTCGTCATAGATTACAGAAGCACCATTTACAAGTACATAGTCGACATTTTTGTTCAACTTGAGAAGTTCACATATTTTCGTCACAATTTTGCATAGTGCTTCATTTTTTTGTTTTAACTCTTCATTCTCAACCAAAACATCGCTTGAACGATTGATTTCGACAGGATTGTTGCCGTCTTGTGTATTGTCAGGTATATTTAGTTGGCTTTCTTCTACAAGACTAACTACAGCTGTATCCTCTCCGTCGTGGGCTTCCTCTATATTTTCTAAATCTTCTGTAGGATTCTTCTGTTTCTTACCCTTGCTCTTCTTTTTTTTGTACACAACGCCTATACAAAGGAGTGCAAAAAAGAGAATAACAATACATAGTATTATGTATTTTACAAGGCTTGAGGAATTTGAGTCACTAGTTTTTTTGAGTGCCAGCTTTTTGTTGTCGTTAATGTTCGTGGTGCCAGATACCTTATTTAATTCTTTTACATAGTCATTACCAATATGAATTTCGTATTTTTTTGAAGCTACAAGAGTGATTGTGCCCTTTTCTGTGTTTTTTTTAATTTCGTTCTCACTCAATGAAGCTCTAATATTTGCTTGAAAGATAGTATCTTTCCCACTAGTAATGGTAAAAACCGCGCTGGAGGGCAATTGTAGAGCCTTAGCATCAATACTTTTGAAAGTAATAGATTGCTTTTGTGAAAAAGCATCTTTATATGAAAGTGTATCTTTCGATGTGATAAACACACCTTCTTTCTTAAGCACAAGAGTCTGTGCAGACACCTCTATATGAGTGCCTACAAATAGCATTGTCGTTAATATCACGGCAATTGCAAATTTGATGTTAATAATTATTTTGTTCATCTTGCTTTAATTTCAAATTGTAACAGGCCAAATACTTTTCTTAGTTATTTCGCTCTCGAGATCGATTCCTTTTGGAGTACTGCCAAGAGAGGCCATTCCATCAATGTATAGCGAAATGTTATTTTTATAATCAATCATGAGTTTAGCACCCAATTCTGCCTTACCTCCAAATGCCGAAGCATCATATTCTTCCATTACGGATATAAATTCCATATCTCCAGTATTATATGCCTTCTCAGTTTCTGATTTCGACAAATATGTCTGAACTAGCTTGATTGTTCCAGCTGCTCCAATACCTTTGACGATAACAGTTGGACCGTCGAAGTTGTCCATGCGTGTCGTGTCTTCTTGCATCGGAAGATCCGCATTTTTCAGAAGTTCTACATAGTGGTATTTTCCGCCCAGCTTTTGAAAAATCAGTCCATAAGAGGCGTAGAGTCTACGTGATCTAATGTTAACAGGCGAAGACTCTGAGCTAAAAAGGGATGCTTTGGCCATTGCGCCATCAACAACAACGGTTTTTTCCTCGTTGGATTTGCTGTCAAACTTAACAATCTTAGCATTCCATTTCAGTTCATCAAGCGCTTCGTTGAGAGCCTGTTGCAGAGGTTCAAGACGGCAGCTTCTACCTGAAAGTATAATTGTATTTACATTTAGCCTCTTTTGCTTGCTGTTACTTGCAAGTTGATTGAATACGCCAATGGTGATATCTTGTAGGAAGTGAGTAAAACGTTCGTCCTCCAAAATGATAGAACTATTAAAGCTGACACCACCATACTTCAGTAAAGAATTCTTTGTAGAGTCCAAGAGAGGTTTGATTTCGTTCTTCACCTCTGTCTTTAATGCCAGACGTTCCTCGCGAATCTGGTTATTAATATTCGATGATGTTGATACCGTTAGCTTGTTCTTAACTGCATTAGGAACCTTTTCTGCTATGATTTCACTAATCAGATAGTCTAAATAGTTGCCCGCTTTTCCTGTTCCAATTTTACCAAGTATAGTTACATCAAGTTTATCTTCCCCTACACGTTGTTTTTTGAACAATGTAAGGTCAAGTGTACCAGCACCCATATCGTATACTAATACAATCTCGTCTTGAGTAATGTCACCATCCTCATTATATTTATCCCAATTCTGCAAATAGTATGCAGCGACGGCATCTGACTCACTGACAAATCTTAGATAGTCTTCACGGACTTTTGGAAAAGTGCGTTTAGCTATTTTTTCAAGCATAGCGAGATGAGCAGGAGTGTAGGTGTTCGGATAAGTAAGAACTAGTTTGTTGATCTTTTTATCTTGGCTCACAGGTTGAATAAAATACCGAAACAGCGATGCATAGGTATTCTCAAACAGCGAAGATATACGTAAAACACAAGACTCCTCTTCTGCTTTAAGTGCTTCTTCCGCTGTTATTTTACCTATGTTGCCAGCTTCATCCCTTCTTGCATACTGAAATGTGGTATAGTCTGCATTCTGAGGAAGGAGTTCATTACCAACTAATATTTTTAAACAAGGCAGTAATTTGCGCACGTCATTTTTAATTAGACTAGATGTCGGAGACAAGCAGATGGCTAAATCAAGATACGGGATATCATCCTCTGCACTGATCTGTGAGCAAAGTGAAGAAGTCTTATTCTCACGTACATCATGAAAGATGATGTCAGATGAGAGGAAAGAAGTACCTTTCTCTATGTTGTCTAGTCTAAATTTTCCATCTTCTGCCTTTCTGAATATTGCATCTTTTTGTTTCTTCAAGTCAACAAGTATTTTGTCATAGCGACATACAATTGCTGAGGAACCGTAGTCTACGCATAACCATTCAGGGTTGGGTTCAAGATGAAGATGCCATGATATAGGCATTTTAAATGTCTGCTTAAAGGAGTCATCAAGTTGCCCTAAACCATCACGGTCTTCCCAGTAATCAAAACTAATAGTTGACTGAATCTCAAAATCATAATTTCTACATCCAACAACATCTACAATAGAAGTTGGCATGAAAGACATTACCAATTCTTCTTTTTGATTTATACCATTTGGTATAAAACATCCTTCGGGACTTCGCATTTTTTCTGCAGAGGCTCCTGATATATTAACCAAGCGTTGTGGTTGTACTCCATCCTCGCCAATGATAGTTACACCCTCATCAGATAACGCAGATTTTATGGTCAAATTTTTAATATAAATTCCTGCGTGTTTGTTGGAATTATCCGTGGCTATATTACTCAGTGTAATCTTCAATGGCTTTATCAACCTACTTTTGGGTAGGAATTTAAACAAAGGCAAATGAAGAGTGTGTCCATTGCTTACTTGTTCGACTCCTTCAACCGACACACATAATTCCGTTCCTTGTTGATCTTTCTTAAGAGCAAAACTTCCTTGAGTCAGAATTGTACGTTTGACATTAGGGCTATATGCTTGTGAATGCTCAACAGAGGCTTCAATAGTGTACTTATCTTCATCGCTAATAGGATTAGCGATAGTGGTAAAATCAACTATCAAGGGCAGAGTTATCACATTCTGCCTGCCATGTTTTATCCTAATGTTTTTTCCGACTTCTCCTTCCTGGAAACTTACAAGATCAGATAATTCTTTTCCATTACGATACAGTTTCAAAGTGATTCTTGCATTTTGATCAGGAGTATATAAAAAATCTTCATCAACCCAAGCTGCAACTACACCAACTCTTTGTCGTTTAAGAATTGAAGAATACTGTATAGACTCGTCTAAATCAAGTTCGAATTGAGGCTGTATCCTTAATGGCTGAAATATAACTTCAACTTTGTCGTTATGAGAATCTATAAGATCCCCTTCACTGTCGTACAGTTTAACGACAAAACTGATATCGTAACTCCTGGGATTTCCATCTTGTTGTGTCTTACAGTCTTTTATCTCACTTTGGTTGAAGAGCAATTGAAATGGCAAATCCATACTCTCCATAACCATTTCTATTGGAAAGTTGCTCTGCTCATACACTTGGTTGTTATAAATGATGGAGAACAACTTGGATTGATCACATACGATATCTGAGGGCACATTAATATCAGTGACAGCAAGGCGTACTTTTTTCTCCACCTTATTGCTACTTCTAAATACACGTGCCAAATAACCTGGTTTAGGTATCTGAACTTCAATTGACCACTGCAAATCAACATTAACCTTGTCTTGGTTAGATCTGTTGGCCAAATCTATTGATAATTGCATAGCTTAAATTTATAATTTCTTGATTTTGATATTCGAGTTGGATGGACTGTAACTATTGATATTTATAAATATCCTATAGCCTAAATATAGGAGGACAGCGATAAATGCCAATATAATGATAACGTCCCATATCATTACCGCTGTGAATACATCGTGAGGATACCACCACCACAGCCAATCGTTAAGTGGCATGAGACCTAACACTTTTGCCTCGTCACTAATTTTTACGACTTGATTCAACGTCATTCCTCCTCTATGTGTGGGATTGTTTGGAGAGATTAAAATGCCATTGTAAATACCGTCTAACTGCTTTAATGACATCTGAACTGATAGACTGTCTCCGCTTCTTACATCTGAAGATGAAAACTTTACATCAACCTTACCGTTGTTTGACCTGCCTATAGTTTTACCTTTATTATTTTTTATGGTTATATCAGATATCTGGTACAACTTATTTGTTGTAGATAAATCCAAGCTTAACTCGAAACCTCCCCTTACTCTTTTAATTGGCAATGGTGAAGGCATTGTCGTTACTGATTGTATTGATGGAATGTTGTTAGCAAGAACCTCATAAACAACAACCTGATATGGAGATTTTCCTTGGTTTGATAATACGAAA
>JAIIAN010000216.1 GCA_022717655.1 Bacillota bacterium
TAATTATGCAATTGTCGAAGAATCCCGTTTTGTACGTCTTGTCATGGAAACAGCAGTTATCAAGCTTGCCTGTGAGTCTATCACAGATGACTACCTGCTTGCACTGAAACAAAACATTGAACAGCAGAAAGCCTGCCAGTCTACCAAAGACGGAGACCGTTTTCTTGAAATCGACAATGAATTTCATCGTCTTATTTTTGAATGTGCAGGCAAAATGTGGTCTTACCATTTTGTAGAAGAACAGATGGTTCACTTTGACCGGCTTCGTGCACTTGCAGCAAAATCCGGATATGCGAAATCAACGATTCCGGATCACGAAGATATTTTATATGCATTAAAACGAAAAGATGCTGAAATGGCAGAAATTTTTATGACCCGACATTTGACCCGATATCAGACAGAAAAAACGGAAATTATGAAACAATATCCGGAATATTTTACGGAATAAAAAACAGAGGTGTATCGCTCAAAAACGATATACCTCTGTTTTGTTTTTCGGTACTACGACGCTTGATATCTACACAGTAGATAGAAAATCAGGCAAGTCCTATTATTTCATAATTGGTTCTAACGCTTTAGCTAATTTCTCTTTCTCAGCCTCTGCTTCTTCCAGATTCTTTCCAAGTGTTGTGTAATAAATCTTAATCTTCGGTTCTGTTCCGGATGGACGAACAACAACAGTCTCACCATTATCCAGTTTGTAGATTAAAACGTTTGCAGATGGAAGTCCTGTTTCTTCCGGTTTTGTATAGTCTGTTACTTTGACAATCTGATGTCCGGCAATTTCTGTCAGCGGTTTGTCACGAAGTCCCTGCATTAACGCAGACATCTTGTCCATTCCACTTAAGCCCGGGAATTCAAAACTGTCTACTTTATTTAAGTAACGGCCATACTGTGCGTAGATTTCTTCCATTCTCTGTTTTAAGGAGCTTCCGATACTTCTGTAGTATGCAGCCATTTCACAAATCAGCATAGAACCGATTACAGCATCTTTATCACGTACATACGGTCCTGCAAGATATCCATAGCTCTCTTCAAATCCAAAGATAAAGCGGTCTACTTCACCAGCTTCTTCAAGCTGTGCAATCTGGTCACCAATCCATTTAAATCCTGTCAGTACGCTTCTGAGTTCTACTCCGTAATGCTCTGCTACTGCATCAGCAAGTGGTGTGGAAACGATAGATTTTACTGCTACCGGATTCTTTGGCATTGTGCCTTTTTCGATACGTCCTGCACAGATATAGTCTAAGAGCAGTACACCAACTTCATTTCCTGTTACCAGTTCATAGGAACCATCCGGGCATTTCATTGCGATACCAACACGGTCTGCATCCGGGTCAGTTGCAAGCATTAAGTCTGCACCTGTTTCTTTTGCCAGATTTAATCCTAATTCCAGAGCTGCAAAAATTTCCGGATTCGGATAACTGCAAGTTGTGAAGTATCCATTTGGATATTCCTGTTCCGGAACGATTGTAATATCTGTAATTCCGATATCTTTTAATACCTGAGTAACCGGTACAAGACCAGAACCGTTTAATGGGCTGTAAACCAGTTTAAGACCTGCTGTCTTGCAAAGACCCGGACGAACCTGACGGGATTCGATTGCTTCGTAAAGTGCTTTTTTGCAGTCATCTCCTACAAAACGAATCAGTCCTTCTTCCACACCTTCTGCAAAGGACATATATTTTGCACCTGTTAACACATCTGTTTTCTGAATTTCTTCATATACGATTGCAGCTGCGTCATCTGTCATCTGGCATCCATCCGGACCATAAGCTTTATATCCGTTATATTTTGCCGGATTGTGAGAAGCGGTTACCATAATACCTGCGTTACATTCATAGTAACGTGTTGCAAAGGAAAGTGCCGGTACAGGCATTAAAGCGTCATAAATTCTGACTTTAATTCCATTTGCTGCCAGTACACCTGCTGCATTTTTTGCAAATACGTCACTCTTTAAACGGCTGTCATAGCTGATTGCCACAGTCTGATTTCCGCCCTGTGTTTTTACCCAGTTTGCAAGACCCTGTGTTGCCTGACGTACCACATAAATGTTCATGCGGTTTGTTCCTGCTCCAAGTACACCACGAAGTCCTGCAGTTCCAAATTTTAATGCGACAGCAAAACGGTCTTTGATTTCTTCATCGATTCCTTTAATTTTTGACAATTCCGGATTCAAATCCGCATCTTCGAGGTCTGTTGCCAGCCAGCGTTCATATTCTTCTTGATACATTTTAACCACTCCTACTATTCTATTTTTTATGTATGTATTAAACGTAGTTATACTATATCATATTTTTGGTAAAACCGCAATAAAACAAGAGGACTTTGCACCTATTTTTGTGCTCTTTTTTCGACAAAATATACAATACTTATCGATTTTCTATTGTATCCCACACTCTTAAGATTTCTCCGACACTCCAAGCCTGCGCAAAACAGCCTTTTGAAGAAACCGGATTTTCCCCGTCATAGATTTCCGGAAGCTGTCCGATACAGCCCTCCCGCATAGCCGGCTCTGTCGCTTCAAGCTGAATTTTCACTGTTTCTTTTGCTTCTTTGCTGTAATCATTTACCTTTAAATATGCAAGATAATACCCTCCAAGCGGGAAGGTCCAGACTGTTCCCTGATGATATGCCATGTCACGTTCTTCCATTTTACCCCCATAAAAGGAATGAAACTCTTCGTCCTCCATAGAAAGTGTCCGAAGACCATAAGGCGTATATAGTTTTTCAAATACGGTATCCACAATCGCACATTCGTCTTTTCGATTCAGCATTGTAAACGGCATCGATACCGCCCAAATCTGATTACAGCGTATCTGTGTATCCGCTTTTGTGCCGGAAATCACATCTTTTAAGCAGTGTTTTTCTTCCATCCAGAACGTATCACGAAAAACAGATTTTACTTTTTGTGCCAGCGTCTGATACTCACTTTCTAAGTTTCCTGTCAGCTTTGCAAATTGTTCCATAATACAAAGTGCATTGTACCAGTATGCATTGATTTCCACCGGTTTTCCGTGACGTGGAGTCGGCAGAATTTCTCCTACCCGCACGTCCATCCAGGTGACCTGTTCCAAACCGCTTCCTGCCGAAATCAGTCCGTCTTTGTCCATATAAATGTGAAAATCTGTTCCATTTTTGTATCCACTGATAATCCGCTCCATCACCGGATACATCTCTTCTACAAATGCTTTATCTTCTGTTTTTTCATAGTACAGCCACACACAGTTAATAAATAATAAACCTGCATCTACGGTATTATAAAATGGATTATTTCCACCCTCCGGAAATCAGATTTCGGTCTGTTCTACTGTTCCAAGAGAACCTAACATTTTGATAAATCCAAAGCCGTACATTACCATAAACACAATATACGCTGCTTCTGCTGCAAGATATAAAAGCCCTTTTACAAGCTGTCCATGTACGATGTTTCCAAATCCCATCAGTACCATGGAAAGTTTTGTTTCCATCCCGCCTTTTGTGACTGCATTTTTGCAGGTATAAGGCGTTGGAAATTCATTTACTCTCTTTTTCATTTTACCCCACCTCATTCTAATCTATTACTATTCATAGCTTTGTTCATATCTTCTGTCTGCTGTTCGGCATTTTCCAGTGTCACACTCTTATTTCGGATTCCTTTTCCCATGTTTTCCACCGGAGTCCAGCAGTTTGCCATAGCAGACACAAATGGCTGTAAAATAGAGGTATTATTAAACGTATCATTCTGTGCTACCACAAGCGGGTCACTGCTGATTGTTTCATCTGCAAGTAATTCTGTGTTACATGGAATTACGGTACGCATCTCATAATGTGCTCTTTGTGCCTCGGCCGAACCAAGGTAAACGGCAAGCTGAACGGCTGCTTCCATATATTCACTGTGGGAATTTACACCGATTGCTTTTGAACCAGCATAAGCCATCATCTGTTTTTCTTCGCCATTTAAGGTATAAGTTGGAAGAGATGCCGCACCCATGTTGTCTCCAAATGCTTCTTTAATCGAATTTGCATCCCAGGAGCCGGTAAACATTGCATTGATGCTTCCATCTCGAAGACCGGCAAGACCGGAACCGTCTGCATCAATTTTAAAGTTCGGATTTTGGGCAAGATTTACCAGATATTCTGTCACGTCCACTGCTTTTTGTCCTGAAAAATCTACCCCTTTTGATTCATCTGTTCCATCTCCAAATAATGTACATCCATTTGCAATATAAAATGCCGGAAGGTACCAGGAGTTTGTAAATGGGAAGGAAACCACTCCCTTTGTCAGCATCGTATCTAAGTTTTTGATATCCTCCTCTGAAAAAACAGATTTATCATAAAACATATACCAGGTATTGGTTGTAAATGGAACGCCATATAATTCGCCATCGATTTTCAGAGAATCTAACAATTCCACAGCCTATGTAGGAATCGATAACAGTGAGGGCATGAATCTTGCTGTTTCCCACCTTTACAAGCTCGGTCACAAAAAAATTGCCTACTTAAGCAGTGCGCTTGGCTCTCAGATTATGCAGTACCGCCACCATGCATTCTTTCAGGCAATGCATCAAAATGGCTTAAAAGCAGATGCAAAAAATGTCGATTCTTCTTATTACATCTCCGAGTGTATGGAAAAACATCTTCCACGCTTTCTAAAAAATGGAGTAACCGCCCTGATCTGCGGTCAGGATACCATTGCCAATGCCGCACTGATGCACTGCCAGCAGATGGGATACCGGGTTCCAGACGACATCAGTATCATCGGATTTGATGACCTGCCGTTCTGCCCTTATACTTCCCCACCACTGACTACGATTCGACAGGATAGAATTGAACTTGGAAAGAGCAGTTTTTATGCTTTAAATAGTTTAATGAATGGAATTTCTATCAGTACAA
>JAIIAN010000217.1 GCA_022717655.1 Bacillota bacterium
CCACCTGCCCGAACTCTCTGTAAGCGCATCTGCTGACTTGATCTCCGTCTCAACGGTTTGTGGTCTTTTTGAAGTTGTGCCTAGTTTACCACTGCGGATATCTTTCGTCAACAACTTTGTACAAAAACTTGCATATTTTTTTATTTATCAGTGATTTTGTAAAGCAGGTTACAGATTTGTAACAAAAAACGCTCTGCGTACTACCGTCAGTGAACTGGTTTACTATTATTTCTGCAAATATTTTATACTATTAATGACCAGTTTGTGCTACGGTACGACCATCAATCTTGGTCCATTCTTTTCTTCCATTAGAAGATCGACCTAGAATAACTGCAGCTGCTGTTGACACGCTGGTAAACTCATAATCTTTTACAAAGCAAAAATCACTAATAACTCCACTAGTAATTAGCTCTTTTCTTTTTTCGGATATATTCAATGGAATACCTTCTGTTTCATTTTGGGAAATTTTACTCCCTTGTAAAACAATAAATGCATCGGATTCACTGAAATACCCTGTAGCACTTGCTCCTCTTCCTGCTAACTCATATGTATCATTTTCTGCATCCGAATAATCATCCAAATGAAGTTCCCATTTATCTGCAAATACCTTTTCTATGTTTTTTTGTCGTTCCTTAACAATTTCAGGTGTCCAAGAATCTATCCCAATAACCTGTGTTGTAAGTGTATAAGAACTAGTACCACTCTTTGACTTAAAATATTTAATCTTCTTCGTAGGAAAATCAAAATTTTGAGCTTCCGAATTATGTCTTCTAGTTAATGGCACCAAATTTGCTATACGATTAAGCCAATATTTCTGCTCTTGCTCATCAGGCCATAATTTCATCCATTCACTATCTTTAGCAGGATGTTGCGGAAGTACATGTTCTATAGTAAATACTTTAGAATTGTAAGATGCTGCACCATCACTAACAAAAGAATCTAGCCGCTGAATTATATAATTGCGACGCTGAGCAGTCATTGGATAAATTTCCCCAGCTAAAGCATCAGCAAATTTCTGCTTTTCCCATTTGGTAAGTTCAATACTTTTTAACGGATTAGCAAGCGAGCTATGAGGATTACTGTCCATTTCAACTAAAATCCATTTATACCTATCCATACGATGATTAACATCTTGCGATGTTACCAGTAAGTATGATGCAAGACGCTCCAATTTACGAATAAACCAGAGGATGTAATCAGAATCATCAATATGTTCTGCTAAAAACTTTATTGCAGGCGGCATCCAATCATAGTTATTAGTTTTGTTTAACCAATATAAGAAATCATTAATTTCGTCAGCATTCTTTGTAGACGAAAATGTACAATTCTTTAATTGCTCATAGGCTGTTGTATATGGAATTAAATATGAGTCAATTAAAACTCTTGGTTCTGTTGTACTCATTACATATTCTTCAAACTCTTTAAGTAAATTAGTTCTCGGTCTCTCTTTAGAAAATATTGTACGAGTATGGGTAAATACTTCATTAAATCCATCCCTACCGATACTGTTTTCCATTTTTTCCCATTTATCAGTGTACTCATCTTGCTTATCTATAGGAAGCCTACCAATAGTTTTAGATTTAATAATATCAGTCGGCAAAAGATCTAGGCCTCTACTATTCATTACAGAAAAAACTCTGAATGCAGATTCTTGATTTGATGTTGAAACAACCACTAAAAAACAACGATTTAATAAGAATTTGCAAAACTTTAAGAGTTCTTCATCCTCTGAAAAAGCATCAGCAATTTTATCACTTAACACCTTACAATTAATAAGTATATGACGTTGAGATTCTGTTTTCAATGTCATGGAATCTTTGCTCATCAGGTCTTTTAGCTGCACATTTTGAATATACTTATTGAAAAAATCCTGATCCCATTCTCTCAAGAAAATACGTGGCTGAGCAGGTATTTCTTCTAATTCATTACCCTCCTCTTGCAAATACTTTTTACAGAGATTTTTATATTTTTCTGTACCAAAAGCATTGCCCATAGCAGAAAATAAAATTGATAAAGTAGTCAAGCGCTGTTGTCCATCAATAACCTCAGCATAAGGTTTATCTTCTTCCTTTATCAGCACTATACTCCCAAGAAAATAATCATCAACAGACTCTTTTTGAAAAAAATCATATAAATCATCAAAAAGAATTCCTGTTTCAACAGCTGTCCAAGCATATGGTCGCTGGTATCCAGGAATATGATATTCAAAATCTTAGCTAAATATTTTTGATAAAGTGTATTCGTTACCTTTGATTTTATTGCTCATATTACGTTTCTCCTCTTCTCACTTGCACAAAGAATAATCTATCACAACAATTCTTTGCAGGATTATTAATTTTATTATACCATGAAATAACAGTAAAAACTTCTTCTATCTACAAGTTTATTTTATATTCTTAAATAACGTTACTTCTTCATCTCTATCTAACAAAACTCTTCCATAAAACGCAATAGAAAATTCTATAAAACCATAACAAAAAACGCTCTGCGTACTACCGTCAGTAATACGCAGAGCGTTACAAGACCAAACTTAAACTACTGCCTCAATGATAACCTTATCCCCTACATTGATCCGCTGCACTCCTGCCTGCTTATTTTTGTTAAAGCTAAAGCTCAGCAGATAGCCAACCTTAGTATGATAAGCATCCAGATAAGCAGCTAATTGGCTTTCACCGCGATTATTATATTCGTTTCCGCGCCAAATTTTCATTTCGATAATATACTGCTCACCATTATAATCAACTATCACATCTGTTCTGCATAAATCCCTTGTACGCGCTTCGACATAATAGTTGCCGGTTCCGTTGATTATAGGACGCAAGTACAGCAAAAAGTACTTTCTTCCCTCCTCCTCCAGAAAGCGCTCATCACACGAACCGAAAATATCATTAAAATGCACAATGAATTTTTGGAGCACCAGCTCCATATCCAGTCTGCCATTAGTTATAAACTGATTCTTATCCTGAAGAGATGCTTTGTAAAGCTCATTCTTCTGCAGCTCATCCTCCGCCAGATAATAATTATAGAGTCTGGTTTCAAAAATTCTGTTGGCAATCGCTACATACCCATCTTTATTTTTTATAAAGCCAAACATCGTAGCCATATCAATAGCTGCTTCATCGGCGCTGTAAGGATACATATTGCCGGAGAAAAGCACTGCCTTCAGCATCCGGTTCAGCTTCGGATAGGTGTGCAGCTTCCCTATCAAGGATTCAAATAAGGTGTTTTTCTCCTGCAAAAGCAGGCGTACTGCCGCATTAAAGCCATCCTTGGTCCAGGCAGCTTTTTTAGAAGCATATTCCGGCATCAAGCAAACCTTTTCGTCTAGCAGCTGGCACAATCTGGAAACCAAAAACGGATAGCCTGACGTATAATCGTAAATCCAGCCTGCAAAGACCTTGATATCAAAAGCAAGTCCGTAATCCTTGGCATATTCATTAAGCATAGCAGCAATCTCTGCTTGTGAAAAGCTCATGTCTATCGTAAAATCCGCCGCTATGTTCCAAGGACTGTTATATTTATGCTCTTCATCGGCACGCAGCTTTTGTTTAAGATTTTTGATGTCATATACTCCGGCAAGAATAACGGACTGAAACGCAGGCTGCCAGGCACGTTCGATATACTGCGCCCTGAGCTGTGCCAAAAAATCTAAAAAAACCTGATTATTGGAAGCACTGTCCACCTCATCAATCATCAAAACGATAGGCTTATCGCTCGCTGCACAAATATCTCTCAGGCATTCAAAAAGCTCCTTCAGACTGAAAATACTGTTACTGAATACAGCGGCATTTTTCAAATCCGCACAGGCCTTTTCCAAGGCTGTATTTTCCGACAGGCGGTTACGCTTCAGCGCATGTAAAAAAGAGCCTGCGAAAGCAATAGAAAATATATTGCCGTCCTTAAATTTAGAAGCATCAAAGGTTTGAAAGTCCAGCAAGACGGTGTAATATTCACTTTGCAGATAGCCGAAAAGTGCCTGCAGCGTTGTTGTCTTACCATACTGGCGTGCTCTGTTGATGGTGAAATACTTTTTTGCAGCAATCATTTCTTTAATCTTTTGCAGTCGTCCACTGATATCAACCATATAATGCTCGCCGGGTATGCAAACAGCTGTCGTATTAAAGGTCTTACGCATCATTCCATCTCCTTGCTTCAAATATTTCTTCTTAAATTATAGCATATTTGCCAAGAAAAGCATATCTTACAGCTACGCAAGACTTCTCTGCTCCTTACGGACGCACGCTGGTGCGCAGCTGAATGGCCTCCGCCAGATGCACCGCCTCAATGTTCTCGCTGCCCGCAAGGTCCGCAATCGTGCGTGCCACCTTCAGGATACGGTCATGACTGCGGGCGCTGAGGTTGAGCATATTAAAGTATCGCTCCATAACGTTCTGCGCCGCCGCGTCAAGCTGACAATATTTAACAACCTCGCTCCGTCCCATCTGCGCATTGCAGTGCATCCCCAAGGCCTCCAAGCGCTCCTGCTGCAGCAGTCGCGCCTTCACTACGCGTTCGCGGATAGCAGCGGAGGATTCGCCCTTTTCCTTCGTTTTCAGCTCGCTGAACTCCACCCTGCTCAGATTAATCTGCATATCGATTCTGTCCATCAGCGGACCGGAAATCTTGCGTTTATAGCTGTCAATTTCCGCTTGTTTACAGGAACAGCGGTGCACCGAATCGCCGAGAAAACCACAGGGGCATGGGTTTTGAGCTGCGCATAAAATAAACTTGCTTGGGAAGGTCATTGCCGCTCTCACACGCGAAATGCTGACCTCTCCATCCTCCAGCGGCTGACGCAGCATCTCCAGCGTAGCGCGTTCAAACTCCGGCAGCTCGTCCAAAAA
>JAIIAN010000218.1 GCA_022717655.1 Bacillota bacterium
GTTCCTGCCGGAGCAGCGATCAGCTACGGCGGTACTTATGTGGCTGACAGGAAGCTTCGTGTGGCAACTGTTCCGGTGGGCTATGCAGACGGCTATTCCAGGCAGCTTTCCAATAAAGGCTGGGTTCTGATACATGGACAAAAGGCTCCGATCCTTGGCAGAGTCTGTATGGACCAGTTTATGGTAGATGTAACAGAGATTCAGGATGCAAAAATTTTAGATGAAGTCACTCTTCTTGGAAGAGATGGAAAAGAGAAAATTACATTAGAGGAATTAGGTGACTTAAGTGGAAGATTTAACTATGAGTTTGCTTGCTGTATCAGTAAAAGAGTTCCAAGAGTCTATCTGGTAAGCCGTTAGAAGCTTCTTTGAGATTTATGACAAAAAGCCGGTATTTCCATAGAAAATATAAAAACCATAGAATACACACGAAAGAATTGGGAAAAATGATAAAAGGGTGTTTGATAGAGTCAGCAGTCTTATTGACTGAGATTGCCTGAGATAGAAAACACAGAAAAAAATCGGAGAGTGAAAACGTGTGGTAATTAAACGTGGTGATATTTTTTATGCAGATTTAAGACCTGTAGTGGGAAGTGAACAGGGCGGTGTCCGTCCTGTATTGATTATACAAAATGATGTAGGAAATAAGCATAGCCCAACTGTGATTTGTGCTGCCATTACATCAAAAATGAATAAGGCAAAACTGCCGACGCATATTGAGATAGATGCTTCTTCCTATGCGATAGTCAAAGATTCAGTGATTTTGCTGGAACAACTTCGTACAATCGATAAAAGAAGGTTAAAAGACAAGGTTTGTCATTTGGATGCAGAGATTTTACAGAAAGTCAATCATGCCCTGTGTGTGAGTCTGGAGCTGCCTACATAGTGAAAAAATCTTGACGTGAGAAAAGGAAAATGGTATCTTATTGTAGAATAGCTCTGTGAAAAAAGGGCAATCTGAAACAAGAAAGAGGGAATAGAGAAATTCTATGGACGACGGGAGTAGTCCTTTATGGACAGGAATCGTTTTGATTTTATTTGTTATCATAAACGGAATTCTGTATGGATTTGGTTCCGCCATACAAAAGGTAAGTGAAAGTGAAATTGAAAAAAAGGCACAGGAAGGTGATGAAAAATCACAGTGGCTTTTAAGTGTGATTGATTCACCGGCACGAGTGATTAATACAACCTTAATATCAAGTGTTTTTTTTGCTGTATTATCCGGTTATGTTGGAATTCACAAAATTGTGCCGGCACTTGAAGGTGTGTTAAGAAATATTGATTTTTTTGCTTCTATGCCAAAGAAGGTACAGGCTGTTTTGTGTGCGGCTTTCGTATTATTTGTTATGGTTGGGATACTAGTGGCAATTGGAATGATTTCTTTTAAGAAAGTTTCCGTAAAAGAGCCTATGAAGTGGGTTTATCGAACCGAGAAAACAGTTAAACTGCTCATTACATTATTTACACCACTTACATTTTTTACGATTAAGCTGTCAAATGGGTGCGTTCGATTATTTGGAATTGACCCACATAAATCAGAAGAAGATGTGACAGAAGAAGAAATTATTTCGATTGTGGATGATGCGCATGAACAGGGTGTGATTGAAGAAAGTGAAGCAGAAATGATTCAAAATATCATAGAGTTTTCTGATAAGGAAGCGCAGGATATTATGACGCACCGAAAGAACATTAATGCGATTGATGAAAAAACACCGTTAAAAGAGGCATTGACGCTTATGTTAAACGGCAGTAATTCAAGATATCCGGTTTATCGGGATGATATTGATGATATTATTGGGATTTTGCATTTGAAAGATGCGATGAAAGAGATGATGTTTGAAAATCATGCCGAAGAAACAATTGGAAGAATTCCGAACCTGATTCGGGATGCTTCTTATATTCCAGAAACTCGAAGTATTAATGATTTATTTAAGCGCATGCAGGCAAAGAAGCTTCACATGGCAATCGTTGTAGATGAATATGGACAAACATCCGGTATTGTAACAATGGAAGATATCTTAGAAGAAATTGTAGGAAATATTTTAGATGAATATGATGAAGATGACCAGTTTATTATTGAGCAGTTAGATAATACATATCTTATGAAAGGTTTAACTCCTCTTGAAGATGTAGAAGAAACACTTTCGATTGATTTACAGGAAGAAGAGTATGAAACATTAAATGGTTATCTTACCTCTCTTTTAGGACATATTCCGAATATCGATGAAGATAAAGAGATTCGGGCAAATGGTTATCTGTTCACCATTCTTGCGGTGGAAAATAATACAATTCAAAGAGTAAGGGTAGAAAAGCTACCTGAAGAAAAAGGAGAAGAGAAATGTCAGGACATTCAAAATTCGCAAACATAAAGCATAAGAAAGAAAAAAATGATGCCAAAAAAGGTAAAATTTTTACTGTAATTGGTCGTGAGATTGTAATCGCTGTAAAAGAGGGCGGTCCAGACCCGAATAACAACAGTAAACTTCGTGATGTAATTGCAAAGGCAAAAGCAAATAACATGCCGAATGATACAATCGACAGAGGAATTAAAAAAGCAGCAGGTGACAGTAACGCAGATAATTACGAAAGAATTACTTACGAAGGGTATGGACCAAGCGGAGTTGCAATTATCGTAGAAACTTTAACAGATAATAAAAACCGTACAGCAGGTAATGTAAGAAGTCATTTCACAAAAGGAAGCGGAAGTATTGGAACACCTGGATGTGTTTCTTTCATGTTCGACAGAAAAGGTCAGATTATCATTGACAAAGAAGAATGTGAAATGGATGCAGATGATTTAATGATGATTGCACTGGATGCCGGAGCTGAAGATTTCTCAGAAGAAGAGGACAGCTTTGAAGTATTGACAGACCCAGATGAGTTCAGTGCAGTGCGTGAAGCATTAGAAAAAGAAGGAATTCCGATGATGGAAGCAGAAGTTGCCATGATTCCTCAGACTTATGTAGAATTGACCGATGAGCAGGATATCAAAAACTTACAGAGAACACTGGATTTATTGGATGATGATGATGATGTTCAGTATGTATGGCATAACTGGGATGAATAATTTTACCTTGAAAAATTACATGATATTAAAATAAAATGCGCATAATACCTCCAGAAATTTAATTTTTGGAGGTATTTTTATGTCAGAAGAAAAAAAAGAAACAACGCAAAAAGAGGAAACACAAAATGAACAGATAAAAGAAATGGGACAGATACTGCTGGATGAAAATAAGCAGAATTATCGGATTCATCTGCTGAGTATCATTGGAGAAGTGGAAGGGCATGAGGCGTTGTCTGCAAACAGTAAAACGACAAAATATGAACATGTACTTCCAAAGTTAGCGGAGATAGAAAACAGCAGGGAGGTGGATGGCGTTTTAATTCTGCTCAATACCGTGGGAGGAGATGTGGAGGCAGGTCTGGCGATTGCCGAAATGATTGCCTCTATGAGTAAACCAAGTGTCTCTCTGGTTTTAGGCGGAGGACATTCCATTGGAGTTCCGATGGCGGTTTCAGCAGATTATTCATTGATTGTGCCATCTGCTACCATGATGATTCATCCGGTCAGAAGTAATGGAATGTTTATCGGTGTGATGCAGTCGTATAAAAATATTGAAAAAATTCAGGAGCGCATTACGGGGTTTGTAGCGTCTCATTCTAACATGGGAAAAAGCAGGATGGAAGAATTGATGCTTGATACCACACAGCTGGTAAAAGATGTTGGAACGATGTTAGACGGAGAAGAAGCGGTAAAAGAGGGATTGATTGATGAGGTTGGGGGAATTTCACAGGCATTTGGCAGATTATATGAGCTGATTGAAAAATCGTTGGAGGCAAAGTAAGAAAAAATAAAAATTAGAGAGAGTTTTACATTGTGCGAAAACGGATTTTATGATAAAATAAATGTTCGATAAAAGAACGTTCCCATTTGTTCAAAAAATTGAATAGAATGGGAAAATACATAAGATATGAGGTTGTTTTTATGTCATATATACAGGCATTTTTATTGGGAATTGTACAGGGAATTACTGAATTTTTTCCAGTGAGCAGTTCCGGACATCTGGTAATTTTAGAAAATCTTTTTCATGTAAAAATACAGCCATCCGTGTTTTTTCATGTAATTTTGCATGCCGGAACATTGGTGGCAATTATGCTGGCATTTCGTTCGGATATCAAAAGACTGATTTTAGAGTTATTTCGATTAGTTTATGATATCTATTATAATATCAGAACAGGAATTCATAATGGATGGAAACAAAGCGGGAGACGTTATCGAAAATTAGTTCCGAATAACTACAGGAAGTTTATGCTTTTATTAACTGCATCGAGTATTCCGACTTTTATTATAGGAATGATGTTAGAAGAATCGGTGAGAGTAGCGTCAGGGAATCTGCTTGCACCAGGAATCGGACTTTTGATTACTGGAGTTTTATTATTTATTGTAGATTTCTTTCCGGCAGGAAATAAAGTGCCAAAAGAAGTCAGTTATCTGGTTGCAGTTATTATTGGTGTTTTTCAGGGATTTGCAGTACTGCCTGGCATTTCACGCGCAGGAGTAACAATTGCAGCCTGTTTGTTGTGTGGACTGAATCGAAAATTTGCAATCCGCTATTCCTTTTTACTTTCTATACCGGCAGTCATTGGTGCACTGGTACTTGAAATTGTAAAATTAAATCCAAGTGAACTTTCAGCGGGAATGGCAGGAATGGGAGTATTAGGATTTCTTTCAGCGGCTGTGACAGGATGCTTTTGTATTAAAATGA
>JAIIAN010000017.1 GCA_022717655.1 Bacillota bacterium
ATAATAAGCATTGCAGTAATGTATCTTCAAAGTAGAGCTATGTAACTTTTTACTGCTCCCATAATCTGCCCGATAAACTTTATCGAATTTACTATAATAAATATTTTGATTTCCTTTATAAAGATAATCCTCTAATTTGTTGTTTACAACCGCTATAAAATTTAAGTTTGAATGCATATTTACAATACTTGAAAGCACATTATTGGCATTATCAATGCTCTTTAAAGACTTCAAATCCGTCTTATTGCTACATTTGACATAATCTTGTACTGACGTATCAATTACTGTCGCAATTGCCATCATTTTATAGTTTTCCAATGAGCTTTCAAAATTTTCTACAATCACATTATTCTGCGTTTTCAAAAGCTCCATTGACTGTTTCTTGATTGACATTACCGTCGATAGCGTTGAAACCAGCAACATAATCGCCGTTGTAAGTACAATCGCCACACTAACCAGTAACTGCATTTTTTTATCAAATTTCCAGTCAGCGACCCGCTCCAGCCATTTTTTTATTTTTCCCAATTTTCTCTCCTGCCTTTCACTTGTTGCCTCTCCCTTTTTTGATTATAGCAAAAAACTGCTGCCCCTTTCAACGAAATTAAAAGAAGCAACAGCTTTATTTTTATCAAGTATCAAATTGTGAAACACATCGTTTGTTTAAGGGATATTTTCTTATTTAGAAAATAAATTTCAAGCAAAAAATCAACCTTTTACTGCACCTGCTGTCATACCTTTTACCAGTTTATCCTGGAAGATAATGAACATGATAATCATTGGAAGCAGGGTTAAAGTAAGAACAGCCATAATCATTGGAGTGTTCATGGAATACTGTCCCTGGAATTCCCAGATTGCCAGCGGCAGAGTTCTGTTCTGTGAGGACTGTGTTAAGGTGTAAGCAAATGAGAATTCGTTCCACATATTTACACCATTGTAGATTGCCAGTGTTGCAAGACCAGGTTTGGCCAGTGGTAAAATCATAGAGAAGAACATCTGGATTTTTCCACATCCATCAATTTCTGCGGATTCTTCGATTTCTCTCGGAATCTCTTTCATAAAGCTTGTTAAGATAAAGACTGAAATCGGCACTGCAAATGCAATGTACGGACCAATCAGTGCCCAAATAGAGTCATATAAACCAGTTGCTTTTGACATTTTAAATACCGGAATCAATGTAATATGTACTGGAATTGACATACATGCTACAATCAATCCGTAAATTGGCTGAGCCAGTTTGAATTTAAATCTTGCCAGCGGATAAGAAGCACATGCTGAAATAAACAGCAGTAAAATCAGGGAAACTGCAAGTACAATCACACTGTTTTTAAAGTAGTTTAAAAATCCACCGGTTAATACTTCTGTGTAGTTCGCCCAGTTTAATTTATCTGGAAGCTGGAATACACCTTTGGTTAACATTTCAAATTTCTCTTTAAAAGAGTTGAGCACCATGAAGATAAATGGTGTAAAGGAAACGATAAGCCATACGATTGCAAAGAAGAATGCTACAATCCACGCAGCTATACTTTTTCTTTTACTTTTCTTATAAGTATCCATGAATTAATCCTCCTTCTTTCCATTTAATAATTTCATGGTAATCAAAGATACCATAGAAATCAGAATAAACATACCGCCTGCTACTGCAGAACCATAACCCATGTTAAATGTCTTAAATGACTGTTTGTACATGTAAGTTGCCATCAACTCTGTTGATGTACCAGGACCACCGCCTGTCATAACGTAAATCAAATCGAAGTATTTTAAAGAACCTACCATGGAAAGGATTGCTGCACTCTTCATGGATGGTACTAACAGAGGAAGTGCGATTTTCCAGAAGTACTGTCCTCTTGTTGCTCCGTCAATTCTTGCTGCTTCAAATACATCATAAGGGATGTTTGTAAAAGCTGCCATGAAGTAAACCATGTAGAATGGGGTGAACTGCCAGCAGATAATCAGGATAACAGTAATCAGTGCTGTTTTTGGATTACCAAGCAGGTCGACATTTCCACCACCGAACCATCCTGCGATTGTACTTACGATACCACCGTTTGTTGCTAATGCATAAGTAAATAAGAAACCAATTGCTACAGATGACATTAACAGTGGAATAAACCAGATAACCTTGAAGATGGTCAGTTTCTTGCCACCGAAGTCTAAGAATGTTGCAAGTGCAAGACCAATCGGAATCTGTATCACGATAGATAAAATCATGATGATAACATTATTTTTAAATGCAATCCAGAAACTCTTGTCTGCCAACAGTTTTGTCCAGTTGCCAAGTCCAATAAATTTCTTAGCGGATGAAATACCGTTCCACTGGTATCCACTTGTGATGAATGTATCTACAATCGGATAGAACACGTAAACCAACATTAAGATGGCTACCGGTGCAAGGAACAACGCCGCTACTTTTCTTGTGTTTCTCTGTCTTAATTCCAACAAAGAAATACTTTTTTCTTTCATAATAAAAGCCCTCCTTCTTATTTCTCTCAACGCTTTTCTTATTGTATATATTAACAAAGAAGCAATATAAAAAACATAGAACAATCTACACATTATCTATAATTATTTGACTTTGTTTGTGCAGAAATTATAGATTTTTCTATCTTTTTTCTTGTAAACGTAAAGAACCCATGTACACTTTTGTACATGGGTTCAAAAGAAAGGGTAGATTTTCTTTATAAAAAACTTGAAATGGTTTTTACTTTAAAAATGAATTATTCAGCTTTTGTGCTTAAATATTCATCCATTGCATCCTGCATTTCCTGCTGAGCTTCTTCTGGAGTTTTTGTTAAACCAAATACTTCCTGTAAACCGTCAAGGTGAGCAGTTGCTACTGAAGGAGCAAGGTACTGGTCATACCATAACTGGATTTCCGGTGCATTGTTTGCAGCTTCAACAATTTCTTTTGTCAGCGGGTCTGTCAGTTTGTCTTCGATACCTTTGATTGGAGGAATTTTTCCACTTTCTACTTCAAAGTCAACAACTTCATCAGATAACAGGTCTTCTGCACATTCAAATGCAGCTGCTAATTTGTCATCTGTACAGTTGAAAGATACGAACTGGTCACCTACAGTACCAATCTGGATAGTTGGGTCTGCATCAGAACCTTCGATTTCCGGGAATGGAAACCAGCCAATCTTCTGATAGAATTCTTCACTATCTGTTGCAAATGTACCTGTATACCAGGAACCACAAAGCAGCATACCTGCTGTTTCCTGATACATTAACTGTTTTGCCTGTCCATCATCTTCACTTAAGGAGTTAACACCTTCTGGGAAGTATCCGTCATTTACCCATTCCTGGATTTTTTCACCGGCTTTGATGAAGCAGTCATCTGTAAATTTGCCTTCGCCTGCTACTGCATTCTGGAATGGTTCAAGTCCGCCATAACGAGCTGCTAAGCACATAAAGTACATAGAACCTGTCCATTTAGAACCGTTAGCCAGTGCAAATGGTGTAATTCCGTTGTCTTTTAAAGTTGCGCAGATATTTTCCAAATCAGATAATGTTTTTGGTTCTTCCAAGTTATATTTTTCAAACATTTCTTTGTTATAGAAGATACCAGCTAAAGATACGTTCTGATAAGGTACTGCATAAATATGGTCTTTATAAGTTGCCTGTGCAATCGCAGCATCCATTAATTTATCTTTGATGTCAGAGTTGTTGAATAAATCATCGATTGGCTGAGCATATCCAGAATCAATGTATTCAAACATCGGACCACCTGACCAGCTGGAATACATATCCGGGCATTCCCCTGAACTCATTGCTACAACCAGTTTTTCTTTGTAAGTATCGTTCTGTGTTGGAACGCTTGTTACATGATATCCGGATTTTGTTTCAGAATTGAATTTTTCAACTGCTTTATTGATAACATCTTTATCCGGTGATTCTGTTCCGATGTTCCAATATACGATTTCTTTGTCGTCTCCGCTTCCGCCTGATGAAGCAGAACTGCTGTCACTGCTGTCTCCACCGCTTGAACCACAAGCTGCTAAAGATGCTGCCATTAAAGCTGCCATAGAAAGTGCTGCAAGTTGTTTCATTCTTTTTTTCATTCTCTTTTTCCTCCTTATAATTCCGCTTTCATTTCTTCGACCGAAATGAACTTTCCTGATGAATCTAATATTATCAAAAAAAGTCTATAAAAAACATAGAACAATCTACACATTATCTATAATTTTCTTACCTGATATCATGGCAGAATCCACAAACTCTATTGACATCCCTTACCCTAAATGGTACGATTTTCACAAATAAATTCCAAAAATTTAGCGAAGTAGGTGAAAAATATGAACTTTCAGACACAAATTTTAAGCTACACCGATGAAGAACTTGCCTCTCTGATTGAAGATGAAACAGTGACCGAAGCACTTGGAAAAGAGGCCGATAAGGTACGCCGTGCCAATTATGGCAATGAAGTTTATGTGCGTGGTTTAATTGAATTTTCAAATTATTGTAAAAATGACTGCTACTACTGCGGTATCCGAAAAGGAAATCAAAAAGCAGACCGCTACCGCCTTTCTTTTGATGACATTTTATCCTGCTGTGAAGAAGGCTTTCAACTTGGTTTCCGCACCTTTGTACTTCAGGGTGGGGAGGACCCGTGGTACACCGATGAGAAAGTCTGTCAGATTGTTTCTGCTGTTAAAGAACACTTTCCGGAATGTGCCGTTACGTTATCCATTGGAGAAAAATCAAAAGAAAGCTATCAGGCTTATTTTGACGCTGGCGCAGAACGTTACCTGCTCCGCCACGAAACTGCAGACCCTGTCCATTATCAGAAACTGCATCCTGACAGCATGAGCCTTGAAAACCGCAAACGCTGTCTCTTTGATTTAAAAGAAATCGGATATCAGGTCGGTTCCGGATTCATGGTCGGCTCTCCTTATCAGACTGCCGAAAATCTTGTCTCAGACCTGCGGTTTTTGCAAAAATTACAGCCGGATATGATTGGAATCGGACCTTATATTACCCATCAGGATACACCGTTTGCCGAATTTCCAAGCGGAAGTCTCACAAAAACTCTGCGTCTGGTTTCGATTTTAAGACTGCTCTTTCCTTATGCACTGATTCCTTCCACCACTGCACTTGGAACGATTCATCCAGAAGGACGGGAACTCGGACTAAAAGCCGGAGGCAATGTTGTGATGCCAAACCTTTCTCCTGTCTCTGTCCGTAAAAAATACGAACTCTATGAAAATAAGATTTGCACCGGAGAAGAAGCCGCACAGTGCAGAGGATGCCTTGAAGCAAGGGTAAAAAAAGCCGGATATCAGATTGTAACGGCAAGAGGCGATGTAAAACCTCATTAAATAAAAACGCTGGAACTGAAGAGTTATTTTTCTTTAGAACCAGCGTTTTAATATCAACATTTTTTACATTGATTCAATTACCTTAATATCCCAAGGTGCAATCGTCAGAGTTTCATTTGAAGTTATTTTTTTATTTTCTAATAAATCCATTCCATCCAGACCCTGCTCTGCTTCCACTGTCTTTCCAGAATAATTTAAATAATAACGGATTTCTTTTCCCATTTCATTGATTCCTTTACGGACAATTACTGGGAACTGTTCTTTTGGAATTTCAACCTTTGCCTGATTTAACACACGTTTCAATACATTTTGTAAAACCTTTGCTCCGGTTTTACATCCGATATAATATCCCATTCCTTTTCCATAAGCATTTTCTGTAATCGCACAATACTTGCCCCACATATCATGCTGATAGTTTGCAAGTACAGTGGCTTTTTCTGCTCTGAGCAGTTCCATGAATACTTCTGCTTCCTGATTTTCTTCGCCTTCTAAAATCATGCCTTCTAATTTTACATTTTTAGGGAAGGTAAACTGGTCGTAAGAAATTCCCAATGCTTCACCGATAATTCCAGGCTGAGTTTCTGTTCTGACTTTGATATTTTCATCTGCAAAACCAGATTTAAATGTTGCCACAAGAGAACCGCCATTTTTTACATACTCTTTTAATCGTTCTAAGGTTTCATCCGGTGCAGAATACAACGCCGGAACGACAATTACTTTATAATCGTCCAGATTTTCTGATTCCGGCCATACAAAATCACATTCAATGTTCATGCGGTAAAGCTCATCATAAATCCATCTCACAATATCATTATAAAATACGTTTCCATTTTCTCCTGAAGTTGCCTGAATTCCAAACCAGTTTAATGCTGTCAGTGCTTCATTGCTCACCATCACTGCCACATCATTCTTTTTCTTAAGATTGATGAGGTGGCTTCCTATCTCTTTCCACTCATTTCCAATGATACAAGCTTCCCGATAAGTCGCATTTTCCTTAAAATCGTGGCTTAACAGTCCTTTCCAGTATGTCTCATAAGAATTGTGAATGGAGTGCCAGTGCCAGTACATCACACTATTTGCTCCAGATGCCAGATGGCTGTATGCACAAAGTCTAAGCTGTCCCTCATAAGGAGTCCAGCAGGGAAATCCCTGAGCTTCTGTCTCAATTACAAGATAATTGTTACGTTTCAGACTTCTTGTCATATCTCCGCCAAATGCAATTTCTGCACCTGTAAGTTCATCCTGATTTGGATGATAAATATCACAGCCCGCAATCGTCACTGCATTTCCCGCTTTATAATGATTGACATCTGGCTGTACTCCATAAGAATATCCTCTCCACTCAAAATCAAAATTATGAGTGATAAACTGTTCCTCTCTTTTATACTCTGACACAATTTTCGCCTGCCAGCTTAAGAAAGAATCTACTAATGTTCTCTGGAATTTTTCAAATTCTGCACCAAGGCTTCCATTGATTGTTCCTCTCACATCCGGAAAATCTTCCCACGCATTGATTCGGTTGCTCCAGTAATCTAAACCAAACGCCTGATTCATTTCATCCAGATTATCATGGAATTTTTCTCTTAAATATTTTACAAATTGAAGCTGAACGTTCTTGCCTGCTGTTCCATAATATTTTGTCTCGTTATCTATCTGAAATCCAATTACGCATTTTCGATGTGCCGTTACTTTCATCAGCTCACGAATCACACGCTCTGCGTAGAATAAATAAACTGGATTTGTAATGTCCATAATCTGACGCGCGCCGTAAATTCCCTGTCCATTTTTCGTTGTGGCAATTACATCCGGATGCGCTTTCACCATCCAAGTCGGAACTGCATAGGTTGGTGTTCCAATAATGACATTGATTCCTGCCTGCTCCATTGCATCCATCACACGAATGACATGAGAAAAATCAAAAACTCCCTCCTGCGGTTCACAGGTACTCCAGGTTGATTCTGCAATTCTAACTGTATTAATTCCAGCCTTTTTCATCATCTCGACATCCTGGTCGAGACGGTCATAAGGCATGTATTCATCATAATATGCTGCACCAAATAATAAATCTTTCATATTCTATTTAGCTACTCCTTTTCCATTATCAAAAAAACACTGCTTTATTTATTTTGTTACTCTTTAAGACCGTATTATAATCTCAAAACCACATTCAAATATATCATTTATCTTGTCATTCTATCATTTATTTTGTTTTTTACTCTATTTCTATTCTCGAAACAGCTTTATCACATTCTTAACTATCCAGATAACTTCTATTGCGACTCCCAGAATAAAAAACACCAATAATGCGCCTTTCAATTCCCAGCTCATTGCAACTCGCATGGTTAAGAAAATCATTGCGATAACAGAAAGCATAAACCATACAATAGAGGACTTGTTTTGTTTTTTCATTACATTTTTCCCCTTTCCTTGAAAGAATTTTAAAAAATGAATACGCAAACAGTTTGTCAAAGTTCTATATCAATATTATAGCATACCAAAATTTTAGCGGCTATTTCTATTTATCTATTTAATTTTCAGATTCTTTGTCTCATTGTTTCACATTCCCTTCTTTTGAATTTTACACAAACAGGAAAAACATTCCAAAAACCCCCTGCAAACTACGGATTTCTATTGCTTTCTTCTGTACTCGATGCTATAATAGCCGCAGATAAATAATATGCAAAATAGGATTCTATGCGTTAAGTGTTCAGTGGATGGGGAGTTGCCGCAGAAACGAAAAGCTCGTCTTACGATATGGAGTCCGCACCCGTTGCAACACACAGATGACAGCAACATCTCGATTGTGAAGGGATATAAAAGTTATTATTTATTCCAGATGACTTATTCACATCGGGATGTTTTTTTCGTGCCATTTTTACTTGCGTTTTTGCCTTTACATCCCGACATAGTACAATTATTTTATTTGATATTAGAGGAGGATTTTTAGACATGATGGACCATGAGAAAATCAAACAGGGCGTTCGCCTGTTATTAGAAGGTATTGGAGAGGATGTAAATAGAGAAGGGCTTTTAGAGACACCGGACCGTATTGCCCGCATGTGCGAACAGATTTATGGCGGACTTTATGAAGATGCAGGTGTACATCTTGAAAAACAGTTCCATGCAACCAACAACAATATGGTAGTAGAAAAAGATATTACGTTCTATTCTACCTGTGAACATCATTTACTTCCATTCTACGGAAAAGCACACGTTGCTTACATTCCAAATGAAAAAGTAGCTGGTCTTAGCAAACTTGCCCGTACCGTTGAAGTATTTGCAAGACGTCCACAGATTCAGGAAAATATGACTGCACAGATTGCAGATGCATTAGAAGAACACCTTCAGCCAAAGGGCGTTATGGTTATGATTGAAGCAGAGCACATGTGCATGACCATGCGTGGAGTTCAGAAACCGGGAAGCAAAACCGTAACAACTATGGTTCGCGGTGCTTTTGCAGAAGACTTTAACCTTCAGCAGACTTTCTTCCAGATGGTAAAAGGTTGATTCATTTATGGAACGAATCCAGAAAATTTTAAATCATCCATTGTATCAGGAACAGTTTAAATTATTACAGGATGCAGAAAAAGATCGTGAGTTCTGCCGTCATACAATGGAACATTTTGTTGATGTTGCAAGACTGATGTACATCTATACCTTAGAAGAAAAAACAAACGTAAGTAAAGAACTGATCTATGCGGCAGCCCTGCTGCATGATATCGGACGCTATGAACAGATTTCACTTGGTACTCCACACCATATTTCCGGTGCGAGGATAGCGGATGAAATTATGACTTTCTGTGATTTCTCTAAAGAAGAAGTTATACAGGTTGCAGAAGCCATCGCCGGTCACAGAAAAGAATCTTCTGAGGAGGATTCTCTTCTTGCAAAATATCTTTACCGTGCAGACAAACAGTCTCGGAACTGTTTTGCATGTCCGGCAATCAAAGAATGTAACTGGTCGGATACCAAGAAAAATTTAGCGTTGTTTTATTAGAACGAATTTGTTAAATACTAAATTTGGAGATAAAAGACTATGAAAATCGGAAATCGTGAATTTGATGTAAAAAATGAAACCTATATTATGGGGATTTTAAATGTAACTCCGGACTCTTTCTCAGACGGAGGAAAATTTAATAATCTTGATGCAGCTCTGCATCATGCAGAAGAAATGATTAAAGAAGGGACAGATATCGTAGATATCGGTGGAGAGTCCACACGCCCGGGACATATTGTAATTTCAGAAGAAGAAGAAATCGAAAGAGTTGTGCCGATTATCGAAGCAGTAAAAGCTCGTTTTGACGTTCCTGTATCTATCGATACCTATAAAGGAAATGTTGCAGAGGCTGCTCTTCAGGCAGGTGCAGACCTTGTAAATGATATCTGGGGATTTAAATTTGATAAGAAAACTGCTCTTATGACTGCAAAATATGATGCAGCCTGCTGTCTGATGCACAACAGAGACGAAGCAGTTTACAATGATTTCTTAGAGGACATGGTAAGTGACATGGCTGAATGTGTAAAAATCGCAAGAGAAGCCGGTGTTGCTGATGATAAAATCATGTTAGACCCAGGTGTTGGATTTGGAAAGACTTATGAAATGAACCTTGCTGCCATCAATCATGTGGATGTTCTGCACAGACTTGGTTTCCCGATTTTACTTGGAACTTCCAGAAAATCTGTAATCGGAAATACCTTAAATCTGCCAGCTGACCAGCGTGTAGAAGGAACACTTGCTACAACTGTAATCGGTGTGATGAAAAACTGTGCATTTGTACGTGTTCATGATATCAAAGAAAACAAACGTATTATCCAGATGACGAAAGCAATTCTTGCTCATTAATAACGAATTGGAGAACTTATTATGGATAAGATAACTGTCAAAGATTTAGAAGTATTTGCCAACCACGGTGTGTATGAGCAGGAAAATTTTCTGGGACAGAAATTTGTGATTTCAGCAGTTCTTCACACAGACACCCGCATGGCAGGCTTAACCGATAACCTTGAAAATTCAATTAATTATGGGGAAGTTTCCCATTTGATAAAAAAAGTCGTAGAGGAAAATACCTGGAACTTAATTGAAAAAATCGCAGAAGAAGTTGCTCATACAATCTTAGTAACTTATTCTAATCTTGTGAAGCAGGTAGATATTACAGTAAAAAAACCATGGGCACCAATCAATCTTCCACTTGATACCGTTTCAGTCGAAATCAGCAGAAGCTGGCATACTGCCTATATTGCTCTTGGCTCTAATATGGGTGATAAAAAAGCATATCTTGACCGTGCGGTTGCCTTGCTTGATGCAGCAGACGACTGCGGTGTTATTCGGGTTTCGGATTATCTTGTAACTAAGCCTTATGGCGGAGTGGAACAGGACGATTTCTTAAATGGAGCATTGGAACTTAAAACCCTGCTGCCACCTTACGAACTGCTTAACCTGCTTCATGAAATCGAAGCGGATGCAAACCGAGAACGAATCATCCACTGGGGTCCTCGTACTTTGGATTTGGATATTTTACTCTACGATGACGAAGTAATCGATGCACCGGATTTACATATCCCACATATTGAAATGCATTTACGAGACTTTGTATTGATTCCAATGGCAGAAATTGCACCTTGGAAACGTCATCCAATTACAAACATGACAATGCTTCAGATGCTTCAGGCTCTGCAGGCATAGGAAACTATTTCTAATGTAAAAAAAGCTGTCTTTTAAGATGGCTTTTTTCTTTTTCACAAATTCACAAATTTTTCACATTTTTCCTGTTTCATTTTTTATTCGTGGTGTTATAATACAGATAGTGCATATAGAACTTCTGTTATTACATCTTCTATACCTACACGAATAATTATTTTGATTTTTCAGGAGGAATAGATATTATGACTACATTAAAAACCACAAAAAGAAATCCGGAAGTAAAAGCAAAAAAATTAAGACGTGACGGTTTTGCCACAGGTGTTCTTTACGGAAGAGAAATGGACGAAAACATTCCGCTTCAGTTTAGTGCGATAGACGCCAGCCGCTTTATCAAATCACATAAAGAAGGTTCTCAGGTTATCCTTGATTTCGGAGATACCAAGACAAGCGCTATCGTTAAAAATATTGATTACGATGCAATGAAACGTCAGGTAATGGCTCTTGATTTTCAGGCACTGGTTGCCGGAGAAAAAATTTCTACCACTGTTCCTGTCAAACTGGAAAATGAATCTGCTGTTCAGGGGTTCGTTGATCAGGAACTGGCTGAAATTCATTACAAAGCAGACCCTGCACATCTGCTTGAGCCTATTGAAATTGACCTTACCAAATTCCACACAGGCGATGCTCTGTATGTAAAAGATTTGGGTCTGGAAGAAAAAGGTGCTCAGCTTATCACACCGGCTGATTCCCTGATTTTCCACATTGCTGACCATGCAAAAAACATGGAAATTGCTGAAGATGAAACAGCAGACGAAGAAGCTGCAGAAGCTTAATGGTGCTTATTTAAAAAAGAGATTCCTGTCAGTTGGGAATCTCTTTTTTTATGTCTCTACTTTTATGTTTCTACACTCTAAAACAAGACATGCTATATCAAACAAGTTCGGACTCATTGTCAATTCGGCAGGATTTATTCCAAAATTTCTACCTTTTCCACCCGCCATTTTCCTTCTTCCAGATACAAAACTGCCATTGAAGGCACATCAAAAAATCTCCTTCTTCCACAGCTTCCTGGATTCAGCCAGAGCCTGCCATTCTTTTCTTCTTCGGCATATTTATGAGTATGTCCGTAAATTACAATCTGCGTTTCTTCTAAATTCCATGGCACATCCTTTTTGTCATGTACCACGCAGAAATTGACTCCATCTAATGTAAAACGCTGACATTTTAATAAATGCGACGCCCATGTTCCATCATTATTTCCACGTATAAAATAGACTGGTGTTCTTGGTTTTAAGTTCATAAAAATCTCATCAATGATTTTCTGCGAATCGATATCTCCGGCATGAATCAGCGCATCACAACTTCGTATCTGCTCTAAGACCTGTGGACGAAGCAGTCCATGCGTGTCAGATAATACTGCTATTTTCATCTGCTAAAACTCCTTTTTCTTTTTTTATACTCTCAAAATCTTTCCGTGCAGCTGTATGTCAGGCAAATATTTGCAATCCATTTTGTTGCTTGCTCATAATCGAATTTTCCAAAAGTACATCCCTATTTTAACACAAAAAACTGTGGACCAATCTTAATAATCAGCCCACAGTTCTTTTATTTTTTCTGCTATTTGTTGTAGTTTCTGTCCTCGGTATCCAAAAATCCTCACTGCTAAATCTCCGCTGCAAAGCTTTGTCACACCGCCGTCACATTCTGATTCCTTTTCAAGAATTTCCCAGATTTTTTCTGCAATTTCAGGCATCACTTTTCCATCCTCAAGCTCGGATAAGAACAGATTTGCAACATGTGTATACCCTTCATACATCCCAATGTTTTCCATCGGCATCTTTTCTGGTTCGTATCTGGTATTGTCCCGATAAATCATTTTTCCACTTCGATAAATCGTCACTTTTGAAGCAAATTTGCGATATAAAAACCGCTCTTCATGTGCCGTTCTTCCACAGGAAATCACATCCAGAAAAAAGAGTTTTGCGCTCTTATCTTCAAGATGAATCTCCATCGTACTCTCGAAGGCAGAGTCCGCAAATGGAATCACCGGCTGAGGATAATAATAGAATGTTGAATTTTTTTCGACCGTTGCCTCGATGGTTCTTCCTGCCTCACCGCCATCCATTTTATGAATTTTTTCAAATGACTGGGACAATACTTCTAAGTCTGCACCCTGCCGTACCTGATAGGAAAATTCCTGTAAATCACCGCTCATAATTCCCGCCGATGCACAAAGAGGCATGACCTGAATCCCACCATTTTCTTTCTCAAATGGTGTCATAATCTTATAAGGAGCGGTAAATGATACATCCTCTAAAATGGTTTTTCCATCTTTTTTTCCTGCACAGATTGAGACACGGGATACTTTTCCGAATTTATTTTCCATTCTACATGCCCTCTAAGAGTACGTTTTTCTTAATCCATTCTACTACAATATCCACATTTTCATCTCCACGGATGTTGGTAAAAACAAAAGGACGCTCTCCTCTCATTTTTTTAGAATCTCTGTCCATTACTTCAAGACTTGCGCCAACATAAGGTGCTAAATCAATCTTATTAATTACCAGCAAATCTGAGCGGGTAATTCCAGGACCACCTTTTCTTGGAATTTTATCTCCTTCTGCCACATCAATGACAAAAATCGTTGCATCGACCAGCTCCGGACTAAAGGTTGCAGACAAATTATCTCCACCACTTTCAATAAATAAAAGTTCAATATCCGGAAAACGCTCTATCATCTCATCCACTGCCTCTAAGTTCATCGAAGCATCTTCACGAATTGCTGTATGTGGACACCCACCTGTTTCCACACCCGTAATTCTCTCTACAGGAAGCACACTGTTCTTTGCCAGAAACTGTGCATCTTCTTTTGTATAAATATCATTTGTGATAACAGCAATGCTATATTCTTTTGCCATTTTTCTTGATAAGGCTTCAATCAACGCTGTTTTCCCTGAACCAACCGGTCCTGCTACTCCAATTTTTACATAAGACATATTGCTTTCCTCACTTTTTAGCTCACATTTACTTTTTTACGACATATATAATCTGGAATACAGTTTTTCATGCTGAATTCCACGGATATCAAACCCCGGCGCAGACAGACAAAGATCCTCTTTTGTCTGTGTTTTTAATGTTTCAAGCACTTCCTGAAACTCAAAAAAGCATCTGCTTAACAACTTTTGCCCTACACTTTGGCTTAACGGAATCGTCTTTACACAGTTTGTCACCATTGCAGAGGTTTGCGCATAAAGATAATGTTCTAATGCTTCTTCTAACTCAATTCCAAGTGCCGAACAAAACACTCCATAAACACAGCTGTGACTGATATTTTTTCCTTTTCTTGCTGTCACATACTCTTTATAAATTCCGGTTTCATTAATTTCCAAATCCAGTTTTTCAATCGTCTTTACAAACCGGGAACCCATTTTTCTGACTGCATCTCTTTGTTCCATCGGAATTCTGGATGCCTCTAAAATTTCTTCTAATTCTTCCAGTTCTTCAAGACTTTCTGCCTCTGCCGACTCATAGGCCAGCTTTACCGAAAGCAGTTCTGTTGTAGCAAAATTCCATTTGATTTTATTTTTAATATACTCTTCTGCTGTTTTTTCATCATGTACGATTCCATTTTGTATATAGGTTTCCAATCCCTGTGAATGAGAATACGCACCGATTGGAAATAAGGCATCATTTACCTGAAGCAGATAAAATTTTTTCTGTGACATGTAAACGTCTCCTTTTAATGATGATGATTATGAATGGAAGCAGAAATCCGCTTATCAAAATCTAATTTCATCACTTCTTTTTCCGCTTTTACGCCATGAATTTTTTCAAGCATCACAAGCATTGGCTCATTATAAATCGTAATAAAGGTATCATTTTCACCCCAAAAAAGCGGTGCATGACGGTTTCCAATTTCGTAACATACCTTCGCAGACATCTTCTCATGTCCCGGTAGCAAAGTCACACGAATCACTTCACATGGAGGGGTATTGACTACCACTAATTTTTCATTATCTGCATAGATGACATCATTCTGATAAAGACCACGGGACAGAATGGAATCGTCCATTCTTATCCCAACTTCTGTGCCTTTATCTGTATTTTTTTTATGGATTCTTTTAAATGCTTCATGCCATTCAATATCAACCGTCTCGATTTCTTTTCCAGTTGTATCAAATTCACTAAGCTTTCCAAGTACCTGTTCGCACAGCATATATTTTCCTCACTTTCTACCAAACCTGCAACAACATCATAACACCTGGAATCCAGGCAGTTATTACACCTTCAAACACCTGCAGGTAAGGTACAAATTTTCCAAGTTTCTTTCCCATAATGTCCTCTACAAAAGCAGTTCCCCACAGAATTGCCCATAAGTACCAGATGGCAGCCCAGCGGATATCTGCGGTAATTCCAAGTGCACTGCTTCCTGTGATACCTTCGATTGTACCAAATACCACTGCATTGACTGCTACAAATGTAGAAAACCAGGCAAATGGAATCGGACTTAATTTTAAAATCTTACTAAATGCTACAAATAAATAAGTAAAGCAGAATAACAGTCCAGTTCCTGCTGCATAATAATTTCCCATAACGAGATTGACAAAGTTAATAAATAAGGACAGTCCACCAGTCAAAATATTCATGACCGCTGTAGATTTTCCATCTACATTATATAAGGTGCACATTCCATTATTAATTAATACAATCCCTACAAATAAAAGACAAACTCCCAGCATAAGCTCCCTCCTGCGTATTATTTTATGTATTTTGTTTCTATCGAATATCCATGAGATTCTGCGCATGATTCTAAGAGTTAGAATCCCTGCGCCATCTCACGGAATATACGTCAGCTTATTCTGACCAGAATCACACGCCAAGTCTCATAGTCGTTCAATTTAAATTTAGAACAAGCTGTACAGCTGTGTAAGCGGCAGTTTTTCGGCTGGTTTGGAAGTAATTTCTTCGCCATCTACCGTTACTTTATAAGTCTCAGGGTCTACTGTAAGTTCCGGTGTTCTGTCATTGTATACCATATCTTTTTTACTGATGGTACGGCAGCCTTTTACTGGAACAACTGTCTTTTCAAGACCATATTTTTCTTTTACATTTTCATCCATTGCAGCCTGTGAAACAAAGGTTAAGCACGCTTCGTTTTTTGCTTTTCCATGAGCTGCAAACATTGGCTGATACTGTACCGGCTGAGTCGTCGGAATGGATGCATTGGCATCTCCCATTTTAGATGCTACAATCATTCCGCCTTTGATAATCATATCTGGTTTTGCTCCGAAAAATGCCGGATTCCAGAGTACAAGGTCAGCCAGTTTTCCCTCTTCAACAGAACCTACATACTGTGCAATTCCGTGTGTCAGAGCTGGATTAATGGTATATTTAGAAATATAACGTTTTACACGGAAGTTATCATTTTCATGACCTTCATCTTCCGGTAATGCGCCTCTTTCATCTTTCATTTTGCTTGCAGTCTGCCAGGTACGGGTAATGACTTCACCGACACGTCCCATTGCCTGTGAATCAGAACTCATCATACTAAAAATTCCCATATCATGAAGCACATCTTCTGCCGCAATCGTTTCCGGACGGATTCTGGAATCTGCAAATGCGACATCCTCCGGAATCTTTTTATCCAAATGGTGGCATACCATAAGCATATCAAGATGTTCATCTAAGGTATTTACGGTATATGGCATGGTTGGGTTGGTTGAGGATGGCAGTACATTTGGTGCTGCTGCCGCACGAATGATATCCGGTGCATGTCCACCGCCAGCGCCTTCTGTATGATAAGTATGAATGGTTCTTCCACCGATTGCTGCAAGGGTATCTTCGACACATCCGCCCTCATTTAAAGTATCGGTATGGATAGCTACCTGTACATCGTATTCATCTGCAACATTTAAGCAGTGATTGATAACCGCCGGTGTTGCTCCCCAGTCTTCATGGATTTTTAATCCCATTGCCCCTGCTTTTACCTGTTCAATCAAAGGTGCTTCATCGGAGCAGTTTCCTTTTCCAAGAAATCCAAGGTTCATCGGATATTCTTCTGCTGCCTTTAACATCATTTTTAAATTCCATGGTCCAGGAGTACAAGTTGTCGCATTTGTTCCATCTGCCGGACCAGTACCACCGCCAATCATGGTTGTGACACCGCTATACAGTGCACAGTCAATCTGCTGAGGACTGATAAAATGAATATGGGTATCAATTCCACCTGCAGTTACAATCAAACCTTCTCCTGCCAGTGCTTCTGTGGATGCACCAACTGTCATTCCTGGTGTGACGCCATCCATGATATCTGGATTTCCAGCTTTTCCAATTCCTTTGATTTTGCCATCTTTGATTCCGATGTCTGCCTTTATAATTCCTGTAGAATCCACGATTAATGCGTTTGTGATAACCAGGTCTAAGTCTCCATCTTTGCTACAGGTTTTTACAGACTGTCCCATACCGTCACGAATGGTTTTTCCACCACCGAATTTGACTTCATCTCCATAAGTTGTATAGTCTTTTTCTACTTCAATTACAAGACTGGTATCTGCCAGACGAACCTTATCTCCGACAGTTGGTCCGTACATTGCTGCATATTTACTTCCGGAAATTTTTACACTCATTTTCGTACCTCCTTACAGAAATCCTTTTAATTTTGCTGTTTCCATTGATGTCGCTTTGGTATCTTCACCAGTCTGGGCACGGGTTAAATCATTTAATCCAAAGACACGTTTTCTTCCACCCATCTCAGTAAGCTGTACTTCTTTTTCTTCCCCCGGCTCAAAACGAACTGAAGTTCCGGATGCAATATCCAGATGATATCCGTAAGCCTTTTCTCTGTCAAAAGACAGACATTTATTTACTTCAAAAAAATGATAATGAGAACCCACCTGAACCGGTCTGTCTCCTTTATTTGCAACAAGAATGGTTACTGTTTTTTTGCCTTCGTTTAATGTAATGTCCCGATTTGCCGGAATAATTTCACCAATTTTCATCTGATTGCCTCCTTTACTGAATCGGATTGTGTACAGTTACAAGTTTCGTTCCATCCGGAAAGGTTGCTTCAACCTGGACTTCTCCAATCATGTCTGCTACACCTTCCATTACGTCATCCTTTGTCAGTATCTTTGTGCCAAGCTGCATCAGTTCCACCACTGTTTTTCCATCTCTGGCAAGCTCTAAAAGTTCTGAACTGATGTAGGCAAGTGCTTCTACATAATTTAATTTCAGTCCTCTCTCTTTTCTCTCTTTTGCAAGATTTCCTGCCAGATGAAGCATTAATTTTTCCTGTTCTTTCGGATTGAGCCTCATACCATTTCCTCCTCTTAAAAGTTCTAAAAGTCAGTGTTTTTGTCTGCCGGTTTTTGAAATGAAACGTAGTTTTTCTCTTGTCAAATATCATTTTATAAGACAAAAAAATGCAGACAAATAGTATCTTTTAAGACACCATTGTCTGCATTTTAAACTTCTATATTCGTTTCAATTCTTTTCAAAAACTCTATCCGCATTATACACGAACTGCTTTTTCTCGTCAATCATTTTCTGCTCTAATTTGATAAAGTTCACAATTTATTCAGATTTTGCGAAGCTCATTTTCACTGTACCATACTTTGTCATTTTCATTGATATCCAGCGCATACAGCCGTTCATCTTCCACTTCTATCACGATTGTCTGCTGATTTTTATCCTCTAACCACACCTTATCCATTGCCGGTTTTCCCTCTGGACGACCTTCACAGCCAAAATCCGGTTCATCAATCCGCTTTACAGGATATTCCATTTTTTTCTTCCTCTTTTCCTGTTTTTTCTTTTATTTTGAATAAAATTATAGCAGGTGTTTCTAGTAAAATCCATTCCGACTCTTGTTTTGCCCCTTTATTTGTCTTATAATCGAAATCGAATCCTACAAGATTTTAACTTTTAAGACAAATATTTTATTATCAAAAAAGGAGTTTTTTATGATTGCTCTGCTTCTTACTCAACAGCTTGCCGTATTGTTTCTAATCATGGCATGTGGTTTTATCTTAGTAAAAACAAAAATTGTAAATTCCAGAGACAGCAAAACCCTGTCCCTTATCTGTGTTTATCTGATTATGCCCTGCGTTATTATCAATGCATTCCAGATTGACTATTCAAAAGAAATTCGGGATGGATTTTTACTGGCACTTTTTGCTGCTGTTATTATTCATCTTTTACTGTTTCTTATCTGCGGAATCCTTGGAAAATTTTTAAATTTAACCTCCGTAGAAAAGGCATCCCTGATTTATTCCAACGCCGGAAATCTGATTATTCCGCTTGTTACTTCTGTTCTCGGAAGCGAATGGGTTATCTATTCCAGCGGATTTATGTGTGCCCAGACATTGCTTTTATGGACACATGCACAGTCCATTATGCAGGGAAAAACAGAATTTAACTGGAAAAAGATTTTGCAGAATGTCAATTTAATCGCCATTGTAGTCGGAATTATTCTCTTCTTTTTCCATATCAAACTGCCTGTGATTGTATCCGATACAATTAATTCCCTTGCCTCTTTAATCGGACCTGTCAGCATGATTATGCTTGGAATGTTACTCACCGAAGTAGACTGGAAATCACTGTTTACTTCCAGACGAATCTACTTAATGACTGCATTAAAAATGCTGATTCTGCCACTTATTATGGTAGGCTGTATGCGGATTCTTGCGCATCACTGCTCCCTTGCAAATGCATCTACAGTGTTGTTAATCAGCCTGCTTGCAACGATTACTCCGTCGGCAACAACCATTACACAGATGGCTCAGATTTATGATAACCATCCAGATTACGCAAGTGCGATTAATGTATTTACGACTGTAGTGTGTATTGTCACAATGCCGGTGATGGTGTTATTGTATACGATGTAAGAAAATCTCCACTGTCTGAGTATTAAAATGTTTCATTTTTTTCTAATACATGATATACTATGAAAGCTGTCAACCCTCCAGCAGAAAGGAGGTGTTTTCTATGGAAGAAATTCTTGTCACATTTCTTGTCTCCGTCATAGCAGGTATAGTTAGCTACTACATATGCAAATGGCTGGATGGTAGACACTAGACAGCAACAGTCTAAACGGACTAGCTCACCGTAACGAGCAAGAAAGCCCCCAGAGTTGCAGCTCTGAGGGCTTTCATTTTGTTCTATGGAATCTTGTCACATTCCTTAGCTACTATTATCATATTCTATTCCTAGTCAAAAGTCAACCTAGAAATTTATCGGATAGGATATTAATGACACTACTTTGTGTGTCAATTTTATTCATCATTCCCCAATCCGTTCCACTTTTACTTTCTGATTCCAAATGCCTTTCTTCCACACCATCACATACACTTCAAACTCTACGGAATCCTGCGCATACGCAAATGGCTCCTGCCACAACACTTCTGCCTCAACTCCTTTTGCCTTCCATGCTTTCTGTCTTTCATAAGCCTGTTCTATTTGTTTTTTATGTTCTGCATTTAATTTCTTTCCAAACGAACGTTTCGGATAATTTCCTGCTTCTTTTTGTAACTTTTTATCCAAGAGTTTGATTACCGCAAGATGTCTTTTTCGGTGCAGCATTTTCGCTATGATTTTTGCAATGGTCTTTACCGGATACTGTTCATAAAGAGCCAGCATCTGTATCAGTATCTTATCCTTTACCTGTATTGCGAGTTCTTTCATCAGACGGGTGGCATCGAGATTCACTTGCCAGGGTTCACTTTTTGGAACGACATATTCTGGTTTAACAGAAGGATACGAGCAATAATTTAATGGTGGAAATTCTGCCAACAGGGCAAGCTTTCGTTCTTCCTTCGTACAACAGTTTTTCTGCTCTCCCAGGTAATCCACCTTGTCTCTTAGAATTGCAATCCGATATTCTAACTGGCGCAGATATTCATACCCTTCTACCCAGAAATGTCCGATTTTTCCATAGTCATAACATTGAATTTCCAGTTTTAATGACTCAAAAAAGATAGTAAATACCGAATCTTCACCCTGATTTACCACCAGAATGTACTCTTTTTCTTTTTTTTCCAAAACTGCTTTGATTGTACCTTCATAATCCGGCAGATATTCTCCTGTAAATCTTGCATTTTCAAAGACTAAGAAACTTTCCACTGCATCGTTCATCAGATAGACCAAACGCCAGTTATTCCTATTGTCTTTTGGTGCTAAAAATTCAAGCTGTTCTACCTCTACAAGCTGTGCCAGTTTAAAAAATTCCTCCGGCATTTCTTCTGATAACCCTTGCAAAATCTGTTTATAATATAATTTATCTTCGTTGTCCATTTTTTCCTCATTATCTTTTATGGTTTTGATTTATCGTATCATAATTGGAGAAATTTAAAAAGCCCCCGAACTTTAAGTCCGAGAGCTTATAAGATATTTTTTAAGCCGCCTCTGCAATTGTAATGCATGCATACCGTTCATCTTCAATGATTTTTCGCATCATCTCAACCGGAGTCATTCTTATTCCTTCATCCAGATGCTCAAAAATTGTGACAGCACTTCCAGACAAAAGCTGTACTCCTTCTCTTTTTTTATCTGCATGAAAGGCATTGTGACGGGAATCTACATTCCAGAACACAACATTCGGAATTGTATAACCATTTCTTTTAAATTTCTTTTTCATAGTTTCATAAAACAGCCAGTCAGAATCATAAGTTGCAGAGTCAAATTCCATATCTGAAATAATAATCAAAGATTCTGGCATTTCTTCTTCTGGTACGTGATTTTCCACTGCAGTTTTAAGAATACTCTCAAAGGCTGCTTCCAGATTTGTATTCAAACCCCAGTGTGCTCTTGATACACAAGCAACTTTTTCGGCTAAAGTTTCACCTTCCAAATGCACAATGCTTGGTAAATCAGTAAATGTCATGAAACGATTATGATAGTCTCCCTTATTTCTTTCTGCAAAATAAATTGCGAGTCCAATCGAGGTTGCCATTGGTCGTCCATACATAGAGCCTGAAACATCTGCCATAACAAGCATGTTTTCATCACCAACTCCATAATCCGGAAGATTTCTCCACTGAGCTTCCAACACCTTATTATCCTCGTTTCTGTATAAAATCTTTTCTACTATATCATAAGGATACAGCGTTTCAGAATGAATATTTCCCTTGCCTTCCATCGCCAGGTTAATAAATTTTTCAAATCTTTCCGTATCGTGTCTGTCAAATGCTTTTCGATACTTCAGCATCGCACGTCCCGGAACGGCAGAATAATCAATATCATCCCAATTGTTGTCACACATTTTTACTTCTGTAACATCAATATATTTTCTTAACGTACGGATTATTCTTTTAAAATTATAAACTGGATATCCTAATTTCTCTGCAGTTAAAATACCTAATTTTCTTGTTTCTTCTACTTTTGAATCAGCAGTTTTCACCCATTTTGCAAGCAGAGACACTGGTTTGCCTAATTGAAAGTTTTTTAAATCCTCCAATAACTGTCTTTTCATTGCAGTCCACATTGCCTCTTCTGCCGGTGTACCAATCAGATAGTACCAGTCATCAAAACGACCATATTCACCAATGAAAGCAATGTTTGGAATCACTGCCTCCGGATGATATTCAGCCAGATACTTTAATAAAATTCGAAAGACTCTTCGTTCTCCAAGACCCTCTCGAATGTCTCTTGCATAAAATAAAATTTTAACTGCAGACAATGGGTCTTCTTCATAAGCCTTCTCAAATAAAATTTTGATTCGTTCTTCATCTGCAGTTCTCAGTGCACCAATTGTTGCAAACAAATCCAGATTTGCATCATCTGTTGTGTTCACTGCTCTTGCACCATTTTCTGTATGAGTTAATTTATTTGATGTTTTTTCTAATAATTCTACGAAATTCATTGTACTTCCCCCTATAAGTTCAAGCCAAACACCAACTCTTATGAGTGTTTGATTCTACAGAATTACGATGAGTGAGGGCAGGACTCGAACCTGCAATTCGTCCTCTTCGCCTGGAATAAATTGCTGTATGTTTCACAAACATGAAACACTTTTTCGTGCTTTACCATTAAGCTACCTCACTCAGATAAGGCAGGCAGGATTCGAACCTGCATCAATTTACTTACATTAAATTTAGAAATAAGAAATTAAAATTGCTGTATATTCCACAAACATGAAACGTGCTTTATCTCATACTCTACCATTGAGCTACTGCCTTATATTTACTTTATCTTGTTGACAAGATTAGAATAATCCTTATCTTCAGAAATTGGAGTGGATTTTTTTCTTTTTTATTTTTTTGTTTCCTCATCAACTGAGCTTATCTTATCATACTGTCGGAGTCTCCACAATAAACCGCTGGTTTAAAAATAAGACAAATTATATATAATAAGGGACAGGGAGAAAATGAAAGATGAGAAAAATTGGATTTAGTAACGAAAAATACATTGAATTACAATCAAAATATATCAAAGAGCGTATTAAACAATTTGATAATAAGCTTTATTTAGAATTTGGTGGTAAATTATTTGATGACCATCATGCATCTCGTGTTTTACCAGGATTTGAACCTGATAGTAAGTTAAAAATGTTATTAGAATTAAAACAAGATGCAGAAATTATTATTGTCATTAACGCCAATGACATTGAAAACAATAAAATGCGTGGTGATTTAGGAATCACTTATGATTTAGAAGTTTTAAGATTGATTGATGCTTTCCAAAACATTGGACTTTATGTTGGAAGTGTCACAATTACCCGTTTTGAAAACCAAGTACATGCCATTGCTTTTCAAAAGAAACTAGAAAACCTAGGTATTAAAGTCTTTAAACATTACCCTATTGCAGGTTATCCAAATGATATTGAAAAAATCGTCTCAGAAGAAGGATTTGGAATCAATGATTACATTGAAACAACAAAACCACTTGTTGTCGTAACAGCACCTGGTCCAGGAAGTGGAAAAATGGCGACTTGTTTATCACAACTTTATCATGAATACACTCATGGTGTTAAAGCAGGATATGCAAAATTTGAAACATTCCCTATTTGGAACATTCCTTTAAAACATCCTGTAAACTTAGCTTATGAAGCAGCTACGGCAGATTTAAATGATGTCAATATGATTGACCCATTCCATTTAGAAGCTTATAACGAAACAACTGTAAACTATAATAGAGATGTTGAAATCTTTCCTGTTTTAGAATCAACATTCAAAAAAATCATGTCAACATGTCCATATAAATCACCTACCGATATGGGTGTCAATATGGCTGGAAATGCGATTATTGATGACGATGCATGTAAAGAAGCAAGTAAACAAGAAATCATTCGTCGTTATTATCAAACAAAACTTGATTTTAAACGTGGTCTTGTTGATAAATCAGCAATCTCTAAAATTGAAGCCATCATGCTTACTTTAGATTTAAAAGCTACAGATCGTAAATGTGTTAATCATGCATTAGAAATCGAAGCAAAAACCAATGAACCAGGATTTGCGATTGAACTTAATGATGGACATATTATCACTGGTAAAACAACATATTTACTTGGAAGTGCTTCAGCATGTTTATTAAATGCATTAAAATATCTTGCCAATATTGATGATGATATTTTACTAATTGAACCTGAAGTTATTGAACCTGTTGCTAAACTAAAAAAAGGAATCTTAAAAAATAAGAATCCTCGTTTACATACAGATGAAATTTTACTTTCATTAGCTATTTCCGCAAATAATAATGAAAACGCTAAAAAAGCTTTATCATGTATTGAACAATTACAATACTGTGAAGCCCATTCATCAGTCATCTTATCTGAAACAGATATTGATACTTTAAAACGTTTAGGTATTCGTTTAACTTCAGAAGATAAATTTCAATTTAATCGTATATATCAAAAAT
>JAIIAN010000219.1 GCA_022717655.1 Bacillota bacterium
GTATGGAGGTGTCCGTGCATGGAAGGACTTGTAGATACAGGATTAGGAAAAATAGCAATTGATACAGATGTAATTGCCACTTACGCAGGAAGCGTAGCAGTGGAATGTTTTGGAATTGTAGGCATGGCAGCGGTAAGTATGAAGGACGGGCTTGTAAAGCTTCTTAAAAGAGACAGCCTGAAACATGGAATTAATGTTGGAATTACCGATAATAAAATTACTCTTGAATTTCACGTGATTGTGGCGTATGGTGTAAGTATTTCCGCTGTATCAGACAATCTGATTAGCAATGTGAAATATAAGGTAGAGGAATTTACCGGTCTGACAATAGAAAAAATCAATATCCTTGTAGAGGGTGTTAGAGTAATTGATTAATTAAGGAGGAAACTTGTTTTGAATACCAATACCGTTGATGCAAAGATGCTTGGCAGAATGTTTTTAGCTGGAGCTAAGAATCTGGAGGCAAAAAAAGAATGGATTAATGAACTGAATGTATTTCCGGTTCCAGATGGAGATACCGGAACAAATATGACACTTACGATTTTGTCAGCGGCATCAGAAGTAAATGCACTTTCTGAACCATCTATGAAAACACTGGCAAAAGCGATTGCGTCAGGGTCTCTTCGCGGGGCAAGAGGAAATTCAGGTGTTATTCTTTCTCAGCTTCTTAGAGGATTTGCGAAGGTAATTGAGCAGTATGAAGAGGTGGATGCACCAATTTTTGCAAAAGCGTTTGAAAAAGGTGTCGAAACTGCATACAAAGCAGTTATGAAACCAAAAGAAGGTACGATTCTTACAGTAGCAAAAGGAGCAGCAACAAAGGCAGATGAACTGGCAGAAGAAGCAGAAGATTTGAATACGTTCTTTGAGGGAGTAATTGCTTATGCGCAGGAAGTGCTGTCTCAGACTCCGGAGATGCTTCCTGTTTTAAAAGAGGCTGGTGTAGTAGATTCTGGCGGACAGGGTCTGCTTGAGGTCTTAAAAGGTGCTTATGATGGATATCTGGGAAAAGAAATCAATATGGATTTTGAAGCACCAAAAGGAGCGGTAACCGTTTCAAAACCGGCTCCGGCAGAAGAAAGCAATATTAAATTTGGTTATTGTACAGAATTTATTATTATGCTGGAAAAACCGTTCCCAATGGAAGAGGAGCATGCATTTAAAGAATATTTAATGTCAATTGGAGATTCACTGGTAGTTGTGGCAGATGACGAGATTGTCAAGGTACATGTACATACCAATGAACCTGGAAATGCGATTCAAAAAGCTCTGACTTATGGACAGCTTTCCAATATGAAGATTGATAACATGCGCCTCGAACATCATGAAAAAGTAATAAAAGAAGCAGAAAAAATGGCTGCTATGCAGAAAGAACAGATGCCGGAAAAAGAAGTTGGGTTTATTTCTGTATCCGTAGGAGATGGAATGAGTGCCATCTTTAAAGACTTAGGTGCAGATTATCTGATTGAAGGCGGACAGACAATGAATCCAAGTACAGAAGATGTACTGGAAGCAATTGCAAAAGTTAATGCAAAAAATATTTTTGTATTTCCAAATAATAAAAATATCATTCTGGCGGCAAATCAGGCAAGAGATTTGACAGAGGATAAAAATATTATTGTTATTCCGACTAAGACAATTCCTCAGGGAATTACCGCATTGATTAATTATGTGCCGGAAAAAACAATTGAAGAAAATACAGAAGAAATGCTGGAAAGCATCACAACTGTTAAAACCGGACAGATTACCTATGCAGTGCGCAATACAAAGATTGATGAAAAAGAAATCCATGAAGGAGATATCATGGGAATCGGAGACCATGGAATTTTAGCGGTGGGACAGGATGTGGAAAAGACAGCCTTAGAAACCGTAGAAGCTATGGTAGATGAAGACTCAGAAATCATCAGTATTTATTTTGGAGCAGAAGTAAGTGAAGAAGAAGCTGACAAACTGGCTGAAGCGCTGGAAGAAAAATATCCAGACTTTGATATTGATGTCAATCAGGGAGGACAGCCGATTTATTACTATGTCATTTCTGTCGAATAAAAATTAAGAAAAAACAGGAAAAAAGATGTTTGTACAAGAATTGTGCGGACATCTTTTTTATACGGGTGAAAGATGGAAAAACAAGAATCGATTCGTAATTTAAAAGGAATTGGAGAGAAAACGGAAAAGCTGTTTCATGTACTTGGAATTGATACAGTGAAAGATTTACTGCACTATTATCCGCGGGAATATGAACAGTATCAGATGCCGGTTTCTCTTTCGATGGCGCGGGCAGGTGAAAAGATGGCAGTACAGGGAACGATTACCCAGAGTGTCAGCTTGAAAAATACTGGCAGAATTACGCTTGTAACGACAAAATTAAAAGAAGCGGGGCAGGAAGTACAGCTTACCTGGTATAACATGGCTTTCTTAAAAAAGACATTGGTATTTGGAACGACTTATATTTTTCGAGGCGTGATTTCTGAGAAGAAAAACAGACTGGTAATGGAACAGTCGGAAATCTTTACCAAAGAACAATATCAGACAATGCAGGAGCGCCTTCTGCCAATTTACAGCCTGACAAAAGGAATGACCAATAAAATGATAACAAAAATGGTACGTCAGGTGTTGGAAGAAAAAGAAATTGAACGAGAATATCTGCCAGAGAAAATACGGACGGTCTGCCAGCTGGCAGAATATAATTATGCGGTGCAGGAGATTCATTTTCCGAAAAACAGGGAAAATATGCTGTTGGCAAGAAAACGACTGGTATTCGATGAGTTTTTAATGTTTCTTTTGGCTGTCCGACAGATGAAAGAAACCATTAAAAATGAAAAAAACTCATTTGAAATAAAACCGGCGAAAGAAATAGAAACTCTGATTGAAACACTTCCCTATTCGCTTACAAATGCACAAAGAAAAGTATGGCAGGAAATTCAAGAAGATATGACAGGAGAAAATCTGATGTCAAGGCTGGTGCAGGGAGACGTAGGAAGTGGAAAAACCATTCTTGCATTTCTTGCGATGATACTGTCTGCACAAAATGGATATCAGTCGGCTCTTATGGTTCCGACAGAAGTGTTGGCGGTACAGCATTTTGAAAGTTTAAAACAGCTTTTAGAAGAACATCAGCTTGATTTTGAAGCCGTGCTTCTTACCGGTTCGACAAAGGCAAAAGAACGACGGGAAATTTATCAGAAAATTGAAAATGGGGAAGCAAAGCTGATTATCGGAACGCATGCGCTGATTCAGGAGAAAGTAGAGTATAAAAATCTGGCACTAGTCATTACAGATGAACAGCACCGCTTTGGAGTGCATCAAAGAGAGGATTTATCAAAAAAAGGCAGGCGTCCGCATGTCTTAGTTATGAGTGCAACACCGATTCCGAGAACGCTTGCGATTATGCTGTATGGTGATTTAGATTTATCCATTCTTGATGAACGGCCTGCAAACCGGCTTCCAATCAAAAACTGTGTAGTTGATATCAGTTATCGAAAAAGTGCGTATCGTTTTATGCAAAAAGAGATTGCCAAGGGACGTCAGGTGTATGTAATCTGCCCGATGGTAGAAGAAAGTGAAGGGCTTGAAGCTGAGAATGTACTGGATTATACGAAAAAGATGAGACAGGAAATGCCGTCTGAGATTTCAGTTGGATTTTTACACGGAAGAATGAAACCAGCGGAAAAAAATAAAATTATGGAAGAATTTTCCCAAAATAAAATTCAGATACTAGTCTCTACTACCGTAATTGAGGTTGGGGTTAATGTGCCAAATGCAACGGTTATGCTGGTAGAAAATGCAGAGCGGTTTGGACTTGCTCAGTTACATCAGTTAAGAGGAAGAGTCGGAAGAGGAGAACATCAGTCTTATTGCATTTTTATGCAGGGAGGAGCAAAAAAAGAAATCAAAGAACGGCTTCAGATTTTAGCAGAGTCCAATGATGGATTTTTTATTGCAGGAGAGGATTTGCGTTTAAGAGGACCAGGAGATTTATTTGGAATCCGCCAAAGTGGAGATTTAGAGTTTAAACTTGCAGATATTTATCAGGATGCAAATATTTTGAAAGAAGCTTCAGATGTTGCAAATGAAATTTTGAAAAATGACCCATATCTGGAGCTGGAAGAAAATAAAAGATTAAAAAGCAGACTGGAATTTTACGCAAAGGAACAGATGAAACAGCCTGGAATTTGATAGGAATCAGAAAAAACTTGAAAAAAAAGGGAAAATGGTTTATGATAGACGAGAATCATTTAAGGGCTACATAAAGGAGGAGATTAGTATGCCTAGAACAAAAACAACAAAGGCTGCAGCTACAAAAACAACAAAAACAGCTGCAACAGAAAAGACTACTCCAGTTAAGACAGAAGAAACAGTAAAAGCAGAAGAAGTAAAAGCTGTAGAGACAAAAACAGAAGAAACAAAAGCAGAAACAACAAAAAAAGCTGCACCGGCTAAAAAAGAGCCAGTAAAAAGAGCAACCAGAAAAAGAGCAGCAACAACAAAGAAAGCTGCTGTAAAGACCGTTACAAAGAGAGTAAACATTCAGTTTGCAGGAAAAGACCTTAAAATCGAAGAGGTTGAAGCTGCTGTAAAGAAAGCCTGGATGGATGAAACTGGTAAAAAAGAGACAGAAATTGAAAAACTTGAAATTTATATTAAACCAGAAGAATCTGCTGCTTATTATGTCGTAAATGGCGAATATGTAGAAGAAGGAAAGAAAATCGATTTATAAGATGATAAAAGCAAAAAGTAAG
>JAIIAN010000220.1 GCA_022717655.1 Bacillota bacterium
ATTTTTCGTTTTAATGCGATAAAATTTTTGATGACGCTTAAAATTTATTTTTTATTCTCCTCTGTGTTTTCCTTTGGATAAATCTTCTACAACTTTTCCGTAGTGTTTATCAATATCAAAGAAGAACATGCATACAACACAGATAACAGAGGTGATAACCGGTACCCATGCAAATGCAAAGTTGATAGATGCAAGTGCAGATGGAAGCTGGTCGGTAACAGCTACTTCAGCATCAAATTTTCCAGCGGAAAGAATCCATCCAAGAGCTGCAGTTCCGATACCAGAACCTACTTTCATACAGAAAGAAGAAGCTGCATTTCCCATACCTGCTGTACCGTATCCATTGTACCATTCACCGTAAGTGATGGCATCCTGTAAGCATCCGAACATGGAAGCACCACCGCATCCAAAGCCGATTCCTTTGATAACAGAGGAAAGGCAGATAACAGAATAGGAAGTGGAAAGTCCGGAAATTACAAATCCAACAGTTGCAAGTGTCATACCTGCCATAAACAGGTTACGTTTGCTGAGTTTTTTCATAACAAATGGTGTAATGAATAAGGTTACAATCTGTGCGATAGATAACAGGTTGGAAACCGTTGCATAATAGCCGTCATTTCCCATGTTGTAAGTAGTAAAGTAAACAGCAGAACCAAAGAAGCAGGACATCATAAAGTACATTGCAAAGAGGCTGATTACCATTAAAATCCAGTATTTATTTTTTACAAGACCTAACAGACCTTTTGCAAAGGAAACCTGCTGGATATTTTTCTCATCTGTGTTTGCATCTTCGTTGACACGCTCTTTACAGGTAAAGAACATGAACATATTTAAAACTGCAAAGACAATCATTAAGATAACAAAAGTAAGAGTCCAGCCTTTCTGAGTGTAGGCATCTCCACCACCGAAGAAGCCTGTCAGTTTTAATACAACAGTGTTGATTGTCATAGTTCCGGCTGTAGCAAGGAGGTTACGGAAGTTTCCGAGCAGTCCTCGCTCATACTGGTTCATTGTCATTAATCCCTGCATGGTTGCATAAGGAACATTGATTCCAGTATAGAAAATAGTAGAAACAAGGTTATAAGTTAAAAACATGTAAGCAATCTGTGCTTTGCCTGCAAAAGAGGACGGCACAGAGAACATTAATACGGTGCAGACCGCAAGTGGAATACAAAGTCTTGCAATCCATGGGCGGGCTTTTCCGTATTTGCTGTGAGTATGGTCTACGATATAACCCATGACTAAGTCAGAAACACCATCAAGGAGTTTGGAAACTGCAATAATAGAAGCTGCCGCAGCAGGGCTTGCATGAACCACATTTGTGTAATACACCAGCAGGAAAGCACTGATTGCGGAGTACACTAAGTTTCCTGCATAATCTCCAATACCATAAGCAAAACGTTCCAGGAAGGAGAGTTTTGCATTTGGATTCATATCTACGCTTTTCATGATTTTTTCTCTCTTTCTTAAATTTATATATCACTTTATTTTTGATAGATGTCTTAATCAAAAATAAAGTGGATGAGTTTAATTTCTTAAACAGTGGTGTTTTATTTTTCGATTGGAAACCAGCCAAAGTCAACGCATCTTCCAAGGTCCCAGCTGTCCCAGCCAACCCATCCAGGGGTATTTACGGTATCAGTCAGCAGTTTGTAGCTCCAGTAGAAGTATCCGCTTCCGGCATCCCAAGCATCTAACATTGCTTTTGCAAGTGTGTTGTAGATTTCTTTTTTCTTTTCTGCGCTGATACATTCTTCACTTAAACCTTCTACACCGTTTAAGACGGTCTGTCCGCCTTTGGTATCGTGTCCAACAGCAAGAGAGTTGAATAAGCACCATTCACCACAGATAACTGGGAAGTATTCCTGCATTTCTGCGATATCTTTCTTGAGTTCTTCTACATAAGAAACATAATTTTCTACGTTCTGTTCACAGCCATTCATCTCAGCAACCATCAGGTACTGGTGAGTATCGAGTACAACGTTTTTATATTTTTCTTTACGCATGAAGTCTTTCCATGCTTTTAAGCGGAAAGCGTCATGGAAAACAACATATTTGTCTTCTGGCATGTGTTTGCGGATTCTGTCGTAAGCTTCCAGATAAAAGCCACGGATAAATTCCATTGTGTTTGGTTTTGTACCTTTTGCTTTTTCAGGGTCAACTGCAGGATAACGCTCTGTCACTTTCATGGATTCCCACATATCTTCGAGTATAGGCTCGTTTAAGATTTCGATTCCCCATAATCCTTTTCTTGTACCGTATCTTTCGGCAAGTCTTTCAAGAACAGTAAGTTCAAATTCAACTTCGTCCGGTTCTTGTGACCATTTGCATACACCGCTGATTCCGCCGTTATCAAATCCGTTCTGGCTGTCCGGTGCGGTATGTAAGTCGATTAAAATCTGAAGACCGTATTTTTCAGCCCAGTTAAATGCTTTATCAAGTTCTTCGATACATCCGATGAATGGCTCTCTGTCACCGAAGATGAAATATGGAACAGGAATTCTGACAGCATCCATGCCCATTGATTTGATTCTTGTGAAATCTCTTTCTGTGATGTATTCGGAACGATGGATTTTGATTCTTGCTTCATAAACTTCTTTGGAAAGCTGTGTTGGAAGATAATATTCATCCTCAGCAGTTGTGCCATCAAATAAAGATGGGCTCATCCATTTTTCAAGTACCAGCCAGTTTCCAAGGTTAACGCCTTTTACTTTCATGTGTTTGGCTTCCTTTCTTTTTTCTTAAAATTTTTTTATTTCAATGATTTAAAATGTGGAGTAATTGTTTTTTGCAATCGTTATTTTACTCATCCAAATCTTAAATTTATATCATAATTATTGGGAATTTATCACTTATATTGTGAAAAAATCTATGCTATAATGGAAACGCAAAAGGAAACGCAGGAAGAAAGGAGCGTGAAAAGTTGAATATAGATTATCTTGTATGGCATGTTTCTCATGAACTTCATACGCTTGTAAGACGCTGGAGCGGTGGATTAAAACCGGATAATAAGCCAGAAATGTTCTGTGCCAGAAAGGATTTAAAAGACGATTATTTTTCTTTTTCTGAATTTGCAGATTATATGAATCAGTGTCCGGCGGGGAAATTTGTGTCTGCGTGTCCGGTAGTTTTTTTTGCAGGTTTAAAAGAAAATCAAGTCGCTTATGCTTATCTTCAGGCAGGAGATTTTTACTATTTAGTCGGACCGGTACGGTTTGATTCAAAGGTTCGTCTATATTATCATATTGGAGAATTTGAAATCTCAAAGAGCGATTTTAATGCGGTCTTTTGTTCGGAATTTTATACTTTTTGTTCTAATATTTTACTGATGTGTAATCTATTTCGCAAGGAAATTTTGACAAGGGATGATATTGTCTATGAAAACTGTGAAGAACAGATTCGAGATTCGGAAATTATGGAAGAATACTTGACTCTTATCTTTGAAAGACAGGAGCTTGAAGAGCCACACAATCCTTATGAACAGGAAATTCGAGAACTTACCAGTATTGAACTGGGTGACATCGAGATGTTGAAAAAAAGCATTGGAGAAGATTATGTTGGAAAGACCGGCGTGCTTTCTAAAAATGAACTGCGCAATACAAAAAATCTTGGAATTGTGGTTATGACACTTGCAAGCAGGGCGGCAATCCGAGGCGGATTAATGCCGGAAATCTCGTATTCGATGAGTGATGTCTTTATCCAGAAAATCGAAGAAATGACAGATATTGTGGCGATTTATACGGCAATCCGTCAGTTTGAAATGGAATATGCAAAGCTGGTGGCAGAAATCCGTAAGCAGGATGAGAAAAAATCCAAAGAAAAGCAGAGTATCTGGGTGGAAGCCAGCAAAGAGTATATCTTTAAACATCTGCATGAAAAGATTCGGGTGCAGGAAATTGCAGATTATCTGCACTTAAATTCCAGCTATTTGTCCGAGCTGTTTAAACAGCAGGAATCTATGACACTGACTGATTTTATCTTACAGGAGAAAGTAAAACTGACAAAGAATCTGCTGACGTATTCGCCTTATTCTTACATAGAGATTGCGACTTATCTGGGCTTTTCTTCACAGAGTCATCTGGGAAAAGTCTTTAAGAAATATACGGATATGACCCTTCGGCAGTATCGGGAACGATATGGAAGAGAGCAGATACAGGAACGAAGAAAAGAAAGAGGAAATTAAAAAATGGGAAATGAATTATTTGAAAAAGCACCGATTCCGAAAGCATATTTCAGCTTTGCACTTCCGGTGGTATTCAGCATGGTGATTTCGCTGGTTTATAACATGGCGGACACCTATTTTATTGCCGCTACCGGAAATACGAATCTGGTTGCGGGTGTTTCACTTGGCGCACCGATTTTTACGTTAATGATTGCGCTTGGTGATATCTTTGGACTAGGCGGAAGCTCGGTGATTTCACGACTATTTGGCAAGAAAATGGATGAGGACGGAAAACGTTTAAGCGTATTCTGTTTTTATGGAGCAATCGTCTGCGGTATCATTGTGGCTGTACTGATGATGTTGTTTCGTTCACCGATTTTAACGTTATTAGGTGCAAAAGCAGATACTGTGCAGTATGCATCGGATTATTATACCTGGCTGGTAATCGGTGCTCCGTTTATCATTTTATCTTTTACGCCGTCTAATCTGCTTCGGACGGAAGGATTTTCAGTTGCATCTATGACAGGAACAGTGCTTGGCTCTGTGATTAACATTATTTTAGACC
>JAIIAN010000221.1 GCA_022717655.1 Bacillota bacterium
GTATGTACCATCTACTTTCATTCTTCTGTCATGGCTGTTTTCCTTTATTTTAATGATTTTACTCTGTCCTTTACAATTGTTGAACTTATACCTTTCGTTCGTTTTAATCTGACAACCTTCTTTCCATTCACATCACACCATTCTACAATCTTGTCAAATCTCTCTCCTACATGATCTTCTCCTAGAGCTAATACTTCAAAATCTATTGATTCAAGAAAATCTGTACATACCGTTTGATATACAACCACTCTATCTACCACTTTTAATGTCTCTAATATTTCAACTCTTTCTTCTGTTGTATATAATATATTAGCGTCCGGCTTATATTTTTTTATATAGTTTCCATCCTGTACAGCAACAATCAGATAATCTCCATATTCTTTGCATTGTTTGAACAATCTCAGATGGCCAAGATGAAAAAATCATACACTCCAAATGTCAGCACTCTGTTCATGTATCCATTACTTCCTCCATAATTTTTTTAATTTTTTCAAAATAATATGTATCCTTTAATTCTTCAACCGATTTTTTACATTCTCGTCTATCACATAAAGGAAGTTTTCCTTCATACAAATAATCAAGAATTGCTGCTAATTCCTTAGCATTATTCTTTTCAAACAAATATCCATTCCTGCCTGGTATAAGATAATCTATTAATCCCTCAACCGGTGTAGATATTACTGTCAATCCCATAGACATTGCTTCTGCTCCTGTAAGCATGTATCCTTCATACTCCGATGCTGTAACTAATGCACATGCATCTTTACAATACTCCCATGGATTCTCTTTCCAACCTATATACTCAACTTGTTCCTGCAATTCTAAATATTCGGTTATTTTAATCAATTCCTGCAATGATTCTCCATCACCAACAACTCTCAGATTCCATTTATTATGTGCTCTATATAATGCTTCTAAAATAATATCTACCCTCTTTATTTCCTGTAGTCTGCCGACATAACACAGTTGTTTTTCCCCATGCGTTTTCTCAATAAATGACTGTACTTTAACCGGATTTCCAACATAATACACTTTCGTTTCTTCCACTTTTCCCTGTAAATGTCTCTCATTATTTCTGCTTATGCATAAATGTGCATCAGCACACAACATCTCCTCAATACCACCCAGTCCTGCTTTTTTATACTCAATAATACTACTGTGTACCCATGAAACAATTTTATAATCCAATTTTAATAGTTTTCTTACTGCTTCTGCAACAATACACATAACAGGCCAATTGGTAGCTATACATATATCAGGCATACCATATTCATCAATAAATCCAGCATAATTTCTTACAAAGCCTTTCAGTTTTTCATCAAAATCATCATCTTTCCCTTCTTCAAATGCATATGCGTACCTGTAACCATCAAGATATTTAATTCCTGGTGACATATGTATTACCCGCAAAACATAATTGGGCTGTAACATATTTTCTGTCCATAATTTGATAACATTCTCAATACCTCCAGCTTTTCCACCAACTGGAGATAATATATCTATCTTTATCATTAACATTCCTCTTTATTTACGCACATAACTTTCACATAATCTTCTGATTTATCACACATAATCTTCATTCCCACCTGAATTGTATCCAGCGTATATTCATGTGTTATAAACTTCTCTGGATTAATCTGTTCACCCGCAAGCTTATTAAGAACATAATGCCAGTCGTCATCTGATTCTCCTGTATATGATGAATTCCATGTTCCACTAAGCTTTAACTGTTTTCTTAATATCTTCCAATATGTATCTTTTGGTATATTCATGTCAGAATATGGATTACCGACGAACACAACATGTCCTGCCGGTGCTACAAGTTCTATTGCCCTGTTTACAGTTTCATTTCTTCCAACACATTCAAATACATAATCTGCCTGAACATTATCCGCATTATAATGTTTACCATCAATTCCAAGCTCATGTGCAAAATGTTTCTGCATATCTTTATTACCTTCAACATAAACATTTTGCATTCCCTCTGCTTTAAGAAACATTACAAGCAGAAGTCCTATCGTTCCAAGTCCTATAACACATACAGATGCATCTTTTTCTATGTTAAATCTTCTCATTGCATGCACTGCAACAGCCATAGGTTCCATCATTGCAGCCTGCTTGTAAGATACATTATCTGAAAGTTCAATAAGATTCCACTCTGGTACAACTGCATATTCAGCAAAACCACCATTGCATCTTGAACCAAGATAATTATAATTACTGCACATCTCATACATTTTCTTTTTACAGCTTGAACATTTTCCACATGGAATCAAAGGAAATACGCCGACTCTTTTTCCATTCCATCGGGAGTTCTTATCAAATGTTTCTACTACTTTACCTGAAAATTCATGTCCAGGAACAATAGGATGAACATGTGCTCCTGTATTATATATTCTTGGAATATCCGAACCACATACGCCTGCTGCCATAACCTTAACCATTACCCAGCCCTCTTTAAGCTGTGGTTTCTCTATATCCTCATATCTTAAATCACCAATGCCATATAACACTTGTGCTTTCATCATTTTTCTCCTGAAAAAATAAATCTACATCATTTCTGTGAACCGCTTCATATCTGTCTTCGTAGTTATCTTATAATTATTCTCGTCTCCAGGAATCATAACAATATCCATCCCTGCCATAATTGCCGTCTCTGTAGAACCATTAACCAAAAGAATCTTATCTGGCAGCAAAGCTTCATTTGCCTGAATATAAGGCTGCAGCCTGAATAACTCCGGAGCCTGTCCTGCATATAACTTATCACGATTAATAAGTGATGAAATAACTTTTCCGTCTTCACTATAATAAACTGTATCTTTCATAGGAAGAACCGGAAGCACTCCATCATGACCCTCAACCGCCTTAACGCACTCTCTTATAAGTTTTTCCGTAAGAAATGGTCTTGCTGCATCATGAATAAGAACATTAACTTCTTTCTCTTTATCAGCTAATGACTCCTCAATTGCTTTCAATCCATTATATATAGATAACTGTCTGTTTCTGCCAGGACACGCATATCCTTTAAACTTATCAACTTTCTTAATGTGTTCACGCCACATTTCATCTGCAACTATCCACACTTCAGCAATATCATTCGAATGTTCCATTGTCTCAAGACAATAATCAATTATCATCTTTCCACGCACTTCAATATACTGCTTTGGAATATCTGCTCCAAGTCTTGTACCCGTTCCACCGGCAAGCACTAATGCTATATTCATATTACTCCTTTACAGCCTGAAAACACCATCCACAATGTCTTTATACACATATTCAGATGCCTTTATTCCATTCTTTGAATAATAATCCAGTTCCTCTGAAAATATTTCTTCCCTTTGCTGTTTCATATAATCATTTTCATTAATCACAACATCATTGACAAAATTATCAATTCCCATATAATCTTCTCCACAAGCTTTATAATGGGCCTTGATAAGTGTCCTTCCTAATTCATCAAAACACTGTTCTGGCCGTTCAAGAAACAGCATAGGTTTATCAACATACAAATACTCACCAATAAACGATATAGAATCATTTATAATACCATCAGATGTATCGAAAAGTGCAAGATAATCCCCTTCTTCACATACAGATGCATTTGGCAGCTTTCTAAACTCATCCAGATATGCTTCATACTCATCAACTGATTTCATATATCCATTTTCGATAAGTCCATTGCGCAGATTTGGATGTGGTTTAAATATAAATGAAACATTATCCCTGTACTTCTTTGCCAGATATATATAGAAATACATATTCTTGTCAAATGTTGAAAACGATAATATATTAGTATTTCCAACCGAAAAATGTGGTGTAATAAGAACTCTTTTATAGCTTTTTATATCCGAACCATACGGAAACGACCATATTTTTCTGATATAATCGTCAGAATACTGATGTTTTTCAACAAAATAATCCATCTTAATATACCCACTATTAATTACATTCTTAGCTTTTAACACCTGATATTTCTTATAACACGCATAGTTCGTAGTGGTCTCAGTATAAACTTTCCACATTATATTAACAAACTCTTTGTTATACAGACATTTTTCTGCATATGTACCATCAATCGAATTTCCCAGAGTCACCCCATATGAAATATACACATTAAGTACATGCAACGGATATTGTCCAACCTGATAATCCTTAGCTATATTAAGATACCATGGCGTAACATGCACAACAATGTCCGGCATACCTCCAATATCTTCCCAGCCAACAATTTCTTCTGTTTCAGCATTATATACTTTCTTTACATTGTAATTACCATTAGCAAAAAAGTCATATGTCTGCATATATACCTTACCGCGTTCCTTTTTATGTCTTCCAATCAATGGAACTGGTATTACCTCCGGTTCAAATCTTGTATCCATTTCTAATTTTCTATATATGTATTCTGCTGGCCATTCTGCTGCTGATATAGGCAAAAAAGCTACTTTAATTTTTTTATTTTGCTTTAATTTAAAATCTATATTTCTTTTTCCACATGCAATAACTGCATCGTAGCAATAATTATATAGCTTGTCTCCATTTTCCATCGCCTGTGTTGCCAAAAACATTGCAATAAGATATTCATATGTTAATTGTCCTGAATTATACTTTTCAAGAGGCTGATTACATTCTATTACATCTGCTAACTTATTAGCGTATTCAATTATCTTATTTTCTGACATATCGTAGACATTATTATCAAGAATCATAATCTTCTTATCTCCTTT
>JAIIAN010000222.1 GCA_022717655.1 Bacillota bacterium
CGATAGAAATCCTGATATTCCTTTAATCCACCCGGTCCATTGCCCATCGCATGCCCGTATTCACACATCACATGTGGTTTGTCACCTTTTACCTGATATTCGGCGATTTCTTTTAATCCTTTTAATCGAGTATACATAGTGGAATATACGTCAGTTACTTCTGCCTCAAAATCTCCTTCATAGTGAACCAGTCTGGTATCATCCAGCTTACGAATGGCTTCTGCCGCACTGCAAAAGTTACAACCAAATGCAGATTCATTTCCCATAGACCACATAAGAATGGATGGATGATTTCGATCTCGTTTCACCATACGCACGCTGCGATCCACATAAGCTGCTTTCCAGCTTTCATCGTCTGTAATCCAGGTATAATTCTCTACCCACTCAAAGCCATGGCATTCCAAATCTGCTTCATCAATGACATAAAGTCCATACTCGTCGCACAAATCATAAAAATACTCATTTGCCGGATAATGAGAACAACGTACTGCATTGATATTGTACTGTTTCATCAGACGAATATCCGCTTCCATTAGCTCTCTGGTTACAACTCTTCCTTCTTTTGGATTATAATCATGATGATTGACTCCATTTAATAAGATTACCTGGTTATTTACACGGAAATTTTTGTCTTTTATCTCAATTCTACGGAAGCCACATCGAACCGTCACTTCCTGTGTCGCACTCTCCACCGTAAAGTCATACAGATTCGGGGTCTCTGCGGTCCATTTATAAACTTCCGGAAGTTTTGCTTCTATACAAGCTTCTTTTGTTTCCGAAGTAAGCTTTTCCTCAAGCACCACTTCTCCTTTATAGGAAAGTTTCCATTTAAAGCTTGTGCCTGCCTGTTTCATTGCAATTTTTGCAGTAAATATACCATCTCTATAATTGTCATCTAAAGTACCGTTCACCTGTACATCGAGAATTGCATTTTTTTCTTCATTAATTAATTCGACATCTCTATAAATTCCGGATAGCCACCACATATCCTGATCTTCCAGATAAGTACCATCTGACCATTTATAAACTCGTACTGTAATGTCATTTTCACCGCATTTTACAAAGTCGGTGATTTCAAATTCCGATGGCAGTCGGCTTACTTTACTAAATCCCACATGCGTTCCGTTTACCCAGACATCAAATGCACTATCGACACCATGAAATTTTAAAATGGTATCTTTTTGTAACCACTGTTCCTCTAAAACTACTGTCTTTTTGTAAATTCCGGTAGGATTTTCATCCGGTACATACGGTGGATTTACCGGAAAAGGATAAAGCACATCCGTATAATGCATTTTGTCATAGCCTCGAAGCTGCCATACCGATGGAACATCAATTGTATCCCATTCTTCGCAAATACCAGGCTGCTCAAATCCTTCCGGTGAAAGTTCCGGAGCCTCGACATATTTAAACTTCCATTCTCCATTTAAACAGATTCTTTTTTGCGAATCTCTATAAAAAGCAGTTCTTGCTTCTCTTCTCCCAATTCCGGTAATCCGATGGTCTTCCCATCTTTTTACTGTTTTTCTTGCCATAATCTTCTCCTCTCAGCTCTTCTTTTACCGACAATAACGGCCAGACAGTTCCAGTCTGCCTGACCGCTTTATAAGTCTGTCTTATTTAATAGAGCCACTGGTTCCTTCAACAATATATTTCTGTGCGATAATAAAAATAATAATCGGCGGAATAATCATAATGATTGTAATACAAAGCATCGGAATAATCTGTGTACTGTGAACTCCCTTAAAGGAAGCAAGTCCAAGTGCCAGTGTATATTTGCTTCGATCCTGTAAGAAAATGAGTGGACCAAGGTAGTCATTCCATACCGTCAGCATGTTTAATACACCAACTAAAATCAATGATGGTTTCATAATCGGCATAAAAATTTTCCAATAAATCTGGAACTGATTTGCTCCATCAATGCGTGCGGCTTCTTCAAAGTCTTTCGGAATTCCCATTAAAAACTGTCTCATCAGGAATACATAATAAGCCGAACCAAACCATGCCGGTACAATCAACGGTTTCAATGTGTTGATCCATCCAAACAACTTAAATTCCATATACTGCGGAATCATGGTAACATCCCATGGAATCATCATTGTTGAAAGCAAAATCATAAAAAGTACGTTTTTTCCTTTAAAATTAAATCTTGCAAATCCATAGGCAACCAAAGAACAAGAAAGTACCTGACCAATCGTTGTCAAAGCTGTTACCAGCACCGAATTTAAAAGATAGGTACCAAACGGCTGTGATTTCCATGCATTTGCAAAATTTTCAAAATGCCATTCGGACGGAAACAGCTTTGGTGGATATGCAATCGCTTCACCCTCTGTCTTAAATGCTGAAAACAACATATAGATAAACGGTGCAAGAAAGTAAAGTGCCACAAGCCCTAGTAAGATATAAATCACTGCTTTTGATTTTTTCGACATCTTCATTACTTGCTACCCCCTTTTTTCTTTTTTGCTTTCTTAGCTCCGCCATTTCTTGCTTCGGTTTCATAGAATACCCATGCGGAAGATGATTTAAATACGAATGCAGTCAAAATCAAAATAATGATAAACATAACCCAAGCATTTGCACTGGCATATCCAAGCTTATGATGTTTGAACGCATTATTATAAGTGTATAATCCATAGAAGTACGTTGACTTCAGCGGTCCGCCGCCTGTCAACAGCATAACCAGTGTTACCTGCTGGAAAGAATTAATGATTGATGTAATCAGGTTAAATAAAATCGTCGGTGTAATAATCGGAAGAGTGATACTGAAAAATTTTCTTGCAGGACCTGCCCCGTCAATGGAGGCTGCTTCATATACGTCTACCGGAATATTTTTGATATCGGTATAGAAAATAAGCATCATTGTTCCTACACCAAAGGCACTCGCTATGATAACCGCAAGCAATGCCCAAGCCGGGTCAACCAGCCATTTTGGTCCTTTAATCCCAATCAGTGATAACAGATAATTCAGTACACCGTAATCTCCATTTAAAATCCAGCCCCAGATAATAGAAACTGCTACACCGGAAATAACGGCCGGAATATAGAAAATTGTACGGAATACTTTTACACCTCTTACCGGCTGTGTAATCAGCATTGCAAGAAACAATGCAATAACCATATTAAGCGGTACAAAAATCGCTGCATATTTTAAACTGATTACCAAGGATTTCCAAAACTGTTTATCTTTTGTAAACATGTCAATATAGTTTCCAAGTCCACGAAAAGTCGGTGCTGTAGTAAGTGGCCAATCAAAGAAACTCATAATTAAGGATAAAATCAAAGGACCGATTGTAAATACCAAAAATCCAATGATCCACGGCATAATAAATAGATATGGTGTTGCCGTTTTCAGAAATTTTTTCTGTTTCATCTTATCTCTCCCATTGATCGGCACCGGCTTATGAAAATCTTCCGATGCCGATTTACTCAGATTTGGTTACTGTGCATCTGCTGCTTCTTTTAAAACATCTTTTACATCCATGTAAGAACTTGGATTAAAGATCTGTTCGAATGAAAGGCTAAGGTTTTCTGAAACTTCTGACCAGTCTTCAATCAGAAAACTTGCCGGTGTATGTCCATCACTCTGCTCTAACATTTCATAGAATGGTGCATATTTTGCTTCATCCATAATTCCTTCCGATTCTACAACACTGTTTAATACCGGAAGCTCGATACCGATTCTTGCTTTATTGCATTCTTCGCCTGTCCAGTATTTTACGAATTCCCATGCAGCTTCTTTATTTTTACTGTCTTTTGAAATAGAAAGTCCGGAAGAACTTAAAATACTTACGGATGTTTTTCCGTCAAAAGAAGGAATCTTAGCGATACCATAATTCATTCCATCTTCATCTAATGAGTTAATTGACCATGAGCCATAGATATACATTGCTGCGGTTCCGGCACGGAATTCATCGGTTCCATTCTTTTCTGTAGCAATTGCGTATCCGTCTTTTTCCATATCCTGGAACATCTGGAAGACTTCCTGAGATTCTTTGGAATCAATCTTTCCTGACATCACTCCTTCTTCATCGCAATAAGCAGCTTCATTACTCCACAGATACATTTCAAAATCGTATGGATCTGGTTTCATCTGGAATGCAAACCCTTTCTGACCGGTTTTTTCTTCGATTGTCTTAGCCGCAGTCTGAAGGTCACTCCATGTCCAGCTATCTGTCGGTTCTTCTACACCTGCCTCAGCAAAAAGGTCTTTGTTATAGAAAAGTGCATGTGTAGTAAATCCTACCGGAATACCATACGTGGTGCCATCGAATGAGTTATAGTTCCACAGTGTACTATAAAAATTGTCTTTATATTCTTCGCCCTCTTTATCAATGTATTCATCCAACGGTTCAAGTCCATCTGCATATGCCGGATAGTTCCACATATATACCACATCCGGTGTATCTCCTGAACCCATACCTGCACTGAGTTTTGTATCAAAGTCACTTCCGTATGCTTCTAAAACTACTTCAATGTCATCATGTTCCTGATTAAATTTGTCTACTAATTTTTGCTGTGCATCGACATCATCTGCTACGTCCCATGTTGCAAAACGAACTTTTGTCTTTCCGTCGCTTGTTTTTTCGCTGCCTCCCTCTTCTTTACTGCCGCAGGCAGTCATCATCATTGTTCCGGTAAGTGCCACCACACAAATCATTGCAATTCTTCTTCTCATAATTACTTCCTCCTCTGTTTTTATCTCTTTTT
>JAIIAN010000223.1 GCA_022717655.1 Bacillota bacterium
GAACAGTCAATTCCGTTTGTTAAGCTGTTTCCACCATAGACATAAGGATTTCCAATAAACTGGCTTGCATAAGCAACGACTGCTTCTCCAGTTGCACTTGAAGTACTGCTTGAACTGCTGTCCGTTGTATCTTCTGCTGTACTAGAACTATCATCAGATACATCTTCAGAATAATTGCTGTCATTATCGGATGTATCGTTAGATGCATCATCACTTGAAGTATCTTCAGAAACATTACTGTTGCTGTTATCTGTTGTGTCTTCGGAAGCACTGCTATTGCTGTTGTCTATTGTATCTTCAGAAACATTGTTGTTACTGTTATCTGTTGTATCTTCAGAAGCATCATTATCTGTTTCTGCTTTTGTACTTGTCTGTTCTGCTTTTGTGCTTTCAGCTGCTGATTTCTCTTCTGCTGCCTTTGCTTCGGCTGCTGCCTGTTCTTTTGCCGCTTTTTCTTTTGCGGCTTTCTCAGCTGCTGCTTTTTCTGCAGCCTTTCTCGCTTCTTCTGCTGCTCTTGCTTCTTCTTCCTGAATCTTCTTCAGTTCTGCATTCTGCTGTTCAATCAGGTTTTTATATTCCTGTGCCTGTGCCTGTACATTTGCAATCTGACTTTCATAGTCGGAAGCTTCTGCTTTCTTCTGGTCAAGCTGTGCCTGCAGAGAATTCTGCTGTTCTTCCTGAGCCTGTTTCATATCTTCAAGCTCTGCTTTTTCCTGCGTAAGCTGTTCTCCAAGCTGTGTAACTTCTATTACAACATCTTTCATCTTCTGCAGCTCATCGCGGTCATACTGATACATTTTTTCAGTATACTCGGCTTTATCAAACATATCTGTAATACTTCCGGATTCCAGAATCATCTGTGCCCAGGCATTACTGCCACCGTTTTCATACAGATACTGTATTCTTTTCTTCATAGATGCATACTGTTTGTCTTTCTCAACCTGTGCATCCTCTAATTTCTGTTTTGTATCTTCAATTGCTGATTCCTTGTCAGAAATTTCTCCGTTTAAGATTTCAATCTGAGCCATCGTCTGTACCAGACTCTGATCCAGAGAATCAATTTCTCCAAGTAATGCATTTTTTTCTGATTCTAATTCATCGGCCTTACTTTCTGCCGCAGATAATTTACTTTCTGTTGCTGCTTTCTCTGCCTGTACCTCATCTTTTCTTGCTGCTGCAACTGGAAAAGTAAGAGATGCTGACATCGCTAAAACTAAGCTAAGAGCTATAATTCGTTTTTTCACTTCTTTACCTCTTTCCTTTTTTTGCTTCACTGTTGATCATAATAGCACACTTTTTTCAAAGATGCAAGGTTTTTTCATTTTTTATTAATTTTCATGTTATATTTTGTAACATTTTATTAATATTTAACCCTTTTCTTGTACTTAATTTCTGGATATTTCCTTCCATTCTTGTTGTTTTTACGACGTTTATTATGCTATGATAAAAATACAGTAATGTACTCTTAGAATCTCTTTATGCTTGATTTTTCGAAAAGATTTTTTTACAAAAGCAAGTATCATAAAGACTCCGAAAGTACATAAAAAAGGGGGATTTTTGCGTGAACGTAAAAAAGAAATTAAACGAAATCATCTACACAATCTCACGCTACACGGAAATATTTCTATCTCTTATTATTCTGACCGTGATTATTCTACTGATTGTTCCCGTCGTATATGATTTTGTACAGCATCCTCTGCTTGAAATCACGACTCACGATTTCACCACATTTCTGGGGAATGTCCTCACCTTACTCATCGGTGTGGAGTTTGTAAAAATGCTTGCAAAACACACTGCCGAAACACTTCTCGAAGTGCTGATGTTTGCTCTTGCACGACAAATGGTCGTTGTCCACGAAACCATGATTGATACATTCATTGGAATCGTTGCCCTTGGAGCAATTTTTGCCATTCGTAAGTATTTATTACTGAAAACTCCAGATAAGCAGAAAATTTATGACAAACTTTAAAAAAGGATCCTATGAAATAAAAAACCACCCCAGGGTGGTTTTTTACTCATATCTGATATTTCTCGTTTGTGTAAGTCAGATTTAAAGTAAGAAAATCATAAACCGCACGAACCATCTCTGCTTCCGTCATTCCTCTTGTAATAATCTGTTCCAAAATATCTTTTGCCATCACCGACATCTGATTCATTTTTCTTCGAATTAATTCCCTGTCGGTATAATGATAACTCATTTCAAAGGAAGAAACCATTCCGTCTTCTTCTTCTGCCATTTCCTGCTCCTTTCATCCGCAGTTTTTCAAATATACTAAATATCTACTCTCAGAGTCTTTCCTGCATTTCTTTACTCTAAATTCATTTTTTACTCCAAGTTTAGCTTAAATCCAACAGGACATCTACTTTCTGATTCATTCCTTTTTCTAATGCTTTTACCTGAATTTTGTCTGCTGTTTCCATAATCAGTTCCACTTCAATCGTCGTATATTTTGCAAGTGGTTTTTTACTTCTTAAGAGACAGGTTCCAACTTCCTGTGCCCCTTCCAATTTCATTTTTGTACTGATACTGCCACTTGAATACAGATGCAGTGCAACTTTTGTCTGTTTCTCATAAGCAGTTTTTACGTTTGTTTTAATATGTACCGGAAGCTCCATATTTTTGAAAATCAAGTTTTCGACGTGATAACTTTTTGTTCCTGCACCTGAACCATCTAAAATTCTAAGACCAAGTGTCTCATTCGACACCTGTTTCATTTTCGGGATTTTGGAATGATTGCCTGACTGATTTTCTGAATAAATCAAGCCTTTCATAATCCCTTTTTCCAACATGTAAGCATAGACTGCATCCCCAAGTGCTACTGCTTCTTTTGATTTGTAAGAGATACAATTATTTCCGTACATCTTTTTAAATTCATTCACAAAGTATGGATTTACATTACTTCCCCCTACTAAAAGAGTCAGATCCGCTCTCACTCCTTTTTCTTTTTCCACCTTTGCCAGACGTTCCAAGACAGGCATTAATTTTACCTGCATCAATTTTTCACAAAGCTTATGATAATCTGCTTTTGAGATTCCGATTTCAACCTGTTTATTATATTTGGGAGTATAAAGAATAATACTATCATACTCTTTTCCTGGGGCAGACATACGGATTTTACATTCTTCACAACGGTTTCTTAACACCTGAAATGCCTCTTTATCCCCAGAGAGGTCGATTCCATTCGCTTTTAACTGTGCTGTAAAATACGCCATCATCAGATAATCGATATCATCTCCTCCTGCTTTTACTCCATCCACTGCCAGCACTTTAATCTGACGTTTTGAGGCAGATAACAGAGCCACATCAAATGTACCTGCACCCAAATCAATGATTCTTAAATTGAGCGGTTTCTCCGATAACTTGTCTGGATACAGATACGCAAGTGCACAGGCCTCCGGTTCTGTGATCATACCAGCCACCTTCATTCCTGCACTCTGCGCCGATCTGCGCACAAATTCCTTTTGCTTTAGATTAAAAGAAGCCGGATAAGAAACAACACATTTATCTGCACGATAATTCAGTTTTCCATCCGGATCCATTCTAGTCTTTGTATTTCTTTTCAAGTACTGAAATAATACTTTATGAGCATCCAAAATTGGGAAACGTACCCCTTCACGGCTGATTGCAAATCCATTATTTTCCGTGCCAATCAATGATTTCATAGACAAAACAACCGGATCAAGCATCGCTCTTTCCTTGGCACTACGTCCCACATCTGAAAATTCTAATGGTTCTCTTAAAAGAACAGCAGAAGGGGTACTGTTTAATCCCTCCTCATTCTCAATTACTAACGGTTTTTCAATTTTCGTGTTATAGACTCCTACTACGCTGTTATTTGTACCAAAGTCAATTCCAATCGTTTTCGCTGCGTATTCTTCAAACATTGTCAGTCTCCTCCCGTATATTTATATCCTGCCACCATTTCTTTTAACAAAATCTTTCCATGATATTCATAACCATTTCTAATTGATTTTGCAATTCTGGCATGTTTCTCTTCTTCCTCTGTCTCCACAATATCAATCACTTCATGAATTTTTGAATCAAAAGCAGAATTTTCCTTTGTTGTATGAATTTTAACCCCCATCTCTTCGAAAATAGAGTCAAGCCGTTTAAAAATCAGATGACTCTGTTCTTCCTGTTCATTTGCAGTCAGATAAGAGGCTACATCTTCTCTCCATAAGGCAAGCTCTCTTAAAAACTTTTCAAAGTCTTCCCCTTCTCTCTGCTTCGCATTTAAAAGTCCGATAAATTCCTGCAATATTTCACTCTGACTTTCGATTCTACGATTCTGGGAGTCTATTTTTTCATTCATTTTCTTTAACAGATTTTCCATCTGACGATACTGGATTCTTTTATTCATCTTCATCCTCCTCGGTGTTGTCAAACTTATTAAAATGTTCCATATATTCATCCTGGTTTGCTTTTACTAATTTGTCTCTTTTAGACTTCTTTAAAGGGATTTTCATTGTATTCAAATACTCATCCATCACAACTTTTTCGTAATATTTCACTTTTCTCTGTTCTTCTTCCATTTTGCTCGATAAGAACTTCATTACTTTTGCCATATCATAAGGTGCCGGCAGTAAACCATCTTCTTTCCACATCAAACTATAATACTCATCTTGATGATACTCGTAAGCAAATAATAATAACTTTGCAAAACACTGTGTTTTACCATCTTCTGGCTTTCCAATCAAAGAAAC
>JAIIAN010000224.1 GCA_022717655.1 Bacillota bacterium
TAATCCAGATTTAATTGTTACTTGACCATTTAAGTTAGCACCATCTTTATTCCAAGCTTTTACATTAGCTTTTGTTTTAGCTTGAGCTTCAGTTAAACTTGCCGCTTGATCTAATGGCATTTCAAATCCAACAGCATGTAAGAATAATGATTTAGTTGGATCAACTTTAGTGTCATCATTAACTACACTAACTTGGATAGGTTTTCTTACTCCGTTAACCTCAAATGTTAACGGGAATACTCCTGCTTCACCATTAGTACCAGCTTGTTTAATGGCATCTAATTGATCTTGGTTAGCAGTTACCTGACTAGTAATATCTTGACCATCACGTTGCGCTCTAACATTAGCTTTTGTTTTAGCTTGAGCTTCAGTTAAACCTTTAGCTTCGTCTGTAGTAACAACAAAGTTTTCAGCATTAATAATACTATCTGTTGCTACAATTGATAATTTACCAATTGCTTCAGCAGTTACTTCATATTGAATATAACGACCATCACCTACTTGGAAAGGATTTGAACTCTTAACATTCGAAATCTTAACATAATAGTCACCTACTGTGCCCGCTTTAATTGCTGCCAATGTAGCTTCTTGATTTACCGGAGTTCCATTAGCATCTACGAATTCTAACTTCGGATCATCTACTAAAGTAAATTGTTGGTAGTACTCCTTAGTATCTCCATCTTGGGCTCTTAGTTTATGGTTTGCTGCTGCTGCATTCATTCTGTTAGCAACACTAGTGATATCAGTGAAGTTTTGTCCTTGAACATCAATATCTTTAATCGTAGTTTCCGGATCGATAGATGCCCAAGTAATTTGGTCTAAAGGAGTCTTGGCGTTAGTTTTAGTGTTGTTATTTACAACAACAAAACGTACCCATGTACCCCAAATGTGAGTAGGATCTTCTGCTGACGGATCAGACAATTTTTCCTGACCATACAACCACATGACATATGTACCTACTTTACCACTTTGAATACTTCTTAAAATCTCATCTTTATTAGGATCTAACATAGATACCGTAGCTGATGTGATTGCAAGTTCACCTGCAGAACCTTGGGGTTGTGCTATTTCGGCTAAGTCATCAAGTGAACGCACTTGTTTAGCTTGATCTACTGTTAAAATTGTATCAAGAGCATTAACCCCTCCTGCCCAACTGTCTCCAGGTTTTGTTGCTTCTGGGTGATCACTACTGTTACCCCACGGAAGAATTGCTGGCCCTGGATTATGCTCTATACTACCAATTACAGGCGTTGGGAATTCACCAATTTTTCTTTCATTCGTAAATGTTTTAGGTACATTAATTAGCGTTTTTATATTTAATGTAACATCATCTAAATTATTTCCTTCAACTTTTCCAGATAATTTTATACTAGAATCATAACCAGATTCACTAATTTTACCTTTTTGGACATTTTCCCAGTTAGTAGAAACAACGCTTAATTCAGAAGTTTTATCAACACCTTTATAATATCCGTGAATTCCATATGTTGTTAAAAGTTCATTAGGTTGTTTACCAGCATATGCATTTTTAGCATCTAATGGAGAGTATACTTTTATTATATCTCCGGCAATGTATCCAAATCTATCTGGAGTTACAACATTTTTGTTTGGTAAAATATGTAATTTTTTAGTTAAGCTGGCTGTTTGACCGACAACATTTAAATTAAATTGCACATCGTGATCTTTAATTATACCTTGTTTGATTTCACTTAACGTAGCACTTGTTAACGCCACTTTAGCTCCATCATAGTCTAAAGTTTGACCATCATAAACAGCTAATCCATACATGTTACTGTAAATATATTTGTCTTCTTTAAAGTTTTCAATGGCATCTGCACTTCTATACCAAATTTCTTCTGCGGAAATAAATCCTTTTTTATCATCTGTAATAGCACTACCATCTGGTACTACATATAATTTTTTTGTAATAACTTGATTATCCATTACAGTTTGTGGATTATTATCAGCATCCATACTAAATGTAATTGCATAACCATTAGTATTTACTTTACCCGCTTTAATATCGCTTAATTGGTTGTTACTATTAACTTTTACATCAACAACTTTACCATTATATTCAGCACTTGCTTTCATAATAGCTTTTAAGCTATCATCACTAGTTACTTGTTTTTTAGCTTCACTTGCAGTTAATACTGTATTTTGTGCTGTAATACTACCTTGACCATCTGGTGTAGGGATAACGCTCGTAGGATCAAATACAGTTAAAATAACTCGTTTTACTGCCTGGTCATCTGTAGTATTAAAGTTACCGTCTCCATCCATAATAGCATTTACAGTATAAACACCTGTTTTCCCTAATTTAATCTCAGAGAATTTATCAGCTGAAATGCTAAGTTTTGGAGTTCCTGAAATAGTAGCTTCTTGCCCATCATACATACCGCGGGCATTTATGATGCCAACTAAATCATTTTCATTATTTAAAACTTTAGCAGTTTGACTAGCAATGCGTGCATTTTGAGCATTTACCCAACCTCGTTTATTTGGAGTAATTACTGCTCCATCTTCAATAACATGGAAAGTTTTTGTTACTGTAACATTATCAAGATTAAATGTGATTTGGTAATCTCCGATAGTTCCTGATAAGATTTTATCTTTATCACCATTAGCATAAAAAACTTGTACATTTTCATTTCCTACTACAGAACCATTATCAATATTAGTAACACGCACACCCATAACTTGTTTTATGTAGGTATCAATAGTGTTAGTACTTAACGATAGTACATCTGATTTATTTGCGTATGCATCATGAGCATCGATACTATTGTGTTGCACATCATTATATTTAATTCTAATAACTGTTTTGTACACATTTCCAGAGGTTCCGGATGGATTGTTATTGTCTTTTAAGGTAAATTCTGTAGCATTTCTATCTGGATTAGCTGGAGTAATTTCAGGGTTGTGAGCTGAATTGTCACTACCTTGAGTTTGTGTATTACTTACTAACTCAATGCTAACAGGATATTTATCATTAATAGTAGGTATAGACATTTTGTTTTGAGTGTTAGGTGCCACTGTTGATGTATAATTATATTTACCGTTTTCGATGCTTGTTCCATTAGCATCAACAGCTTGAACCTCAACATCTGTATATGTTCTTACTAATACGGCATAGTATCCACTACGGTCAACCGGTCCTGAATCTAAATCTCTTACATATTTTTCTACAACACTATATTTTCCATCAGATGTAATATTGCTGTGAGCAGGATCATTTGTTGTCCAATCTACATGAACTCCTTCAGCTACACCATTACCTTGATATTTTTTGTTTGGTGAATTAGATTCATAGTCTAAACGTGCTAAAATTATACCATTAACTTGTTTGTTATATTTATCGCGATTTACAAAATTCAAAAACGATTGATCTAAGTTTTGATTTGAATGACATCCAATGTACACATTAGATTGCGGAGTCATCTCCATTAACGGATTAAAGTATGCTTGGTTTAAAGAGTTATTATCAACATAACTTGAAACCGAACTATCCCATCCATGGATAGAGAAATTGGCATTGTTTCTGATTATGTTATTATTTGTATCAATTTGAGTACTACCTTTTACAGAAAAACCACCATATACTTTTGTTCCACCTATACTATCACCATCTGGGGTTTTTACTACTGTCCAATTAGGTTCTCTAGATAGCGGGTTTTCAATTACACTAAATGCATAACCTCCGTAGCTTGTTACACCATCACGAACTGTACCACCAAAGAAGTTGGCAGTAGTTATAGTGTCTTCCCATTGGTCGATTGTTCCTTGCCATGTATTTAAATTGTTGTACATGTCAGCATCGAATATATTTAACTCTGAACTAGCTGTGTGTACTACACTACCAACATCAGCTCTATTGTGGTGATATTTACCACCGTAGAAATTGATTGATTGTAATCCGCTTATAACATTTCCTTCTCTAGAATAATTAGAGTTTTTTACTTCAAAACATGCTCCATAACGACTAGGAGAATAAATATTGCTAATTTCTGTATTTCCAAATAAATTAATTTCACTATTTTTTTGGTTATACATAAACATCCATTGTTGACTAGCTACTGACGGCGCTGCTGCGATTGTTGCATATCTATCTTCCATTACACCTTTAATTGTAATGTCTTTAAAGTTCCAAGTATTGCTGCTTCCACCTTGAGTATTAATACCTATACCACTAGTAGTGAAATTAATCATCCCACCTTTTCCGACAAATGTTATAGTTACATTGTTTTTGCTACTAAGAACTAAATTTTGTGACCAATTAATATTTGATGTAATGTTGAAAACTACATTGTCATTGTCTTTAATAGTAGCAAATCGGCTTTTGATTTGTTCAAAGTTTGTTACATTGATTTGCTCACCTGCAACCATTTGACTCTCTAAAGTAGCTTTTGCAATAGCAATTCCTGACGAAACATTAGTTCTTGCTTCAGCTTTTGACTTACTTAGTGTACTTGGAACAAAACGAGCATCACCACCTTCACGAGTGTGTCCACCTTGACTAAGCTCTTTACTTAAGCCTAAGTTGTTGTCACTTACAGTAACAATATCTTCTTTGAAATAGACCGTTAAATCTTTATTTTCGTATCCGTTATTAAAAGCAACAGAATATACTCCTGTTTCTTCTAAAACTTTTTCTTTATTATTAGCTTCTTGACTTAAAGCTAAGTT
>JAIIAN010000018.1 GCA_022717655.1 Bacillota bacterium
TTATCATTCTTTTATGTAAATGTCAAAATTTTTCTATTTTCTTTTTTCTTCCTTTTCTTCGTCCTCTTTCAACATTCGTTTCACCGAAACCATCAGCACAATCAACACTGCAATCAGTGGCAGTCCCGTCAACACTGAAATCGTTTTTACTGCTTCCAATCCACCAATAATCATAAGACCGATGGATAAGACACAGAATAAAACTGCCCAAACAATGCGATTCCATCTTGCAGGGTCTTCTTTATAGGATAAGCGTTTTGTTGTTGTTCCTGCCAGTACATAAGCGCATGAATCAATTGTTGTCGCCAGATAAACAAAACAGACAATGCACAAGAACAGCATCATAATCTTTGACATTGGAAGGGTCTGCAAAATTGCAATAATTGCACCGCTGTTTCCTTGTTCTGCAAGAATCGTTGCCAAATCGACTTTTCCGGACTGCTGTAAATAAAGGGAGTATCCACCAAAAATCATGAAACTGCAGCAGCATCCCAGTGTGCCCCATAAAAGCTGTCCCCACATTACATTTTTGATGGTTCTTCCTCTTGAAATCTTACCGACAAACATTCCCATCATCGGCATAAATGCAATCCACCAGCCCCAGTAAAATACGGTCCACTCACTGGAAAATTTTCCTTCTCCAAATGGGTCTGTATAGGTACTCATTTTAATAAAATCGGATGCATATAAGCCAATAGAATTTACTTCCATCTTAAAAATCTGCATTGTCGGTCCAATCAAAAGAACCAGTCCCATAAAAATAAATGCCAGCACAACATTGATGTTGCTTAACCGCTGGATTCCTTTATCTAATCCCAGATACACACTTGTTCCAAAGATTAATACCCAGATAATTAACACAATGATTTTTACGGTAAAATCATACTGTGCAGGGATTCCAAACACCTCACGAATAATATCAGAAAGCACCGGCGCACCGATTCCAAGAGAAGTTGAAATCGAACCTACAATTCCGAATACAACAAGGATATCCACGATATGTCCCAGCCAGCCATCTGATTTTTTATGAAGTACACTTCGACAGGCATTACTTAAGCGGATGCTGTTTTCTTTGCGCACATACATCACATAGGCAATCGCCACAATCGCCGGATTATAAAACGCCCATGCACTAAAGCCCCAGTGGAACTGACCATACATGTGAGCATATTCATAAGCTGTTTTACTAAATGGTTCTAAATCAAATGGCGGTGCACTCACATAATAAATCGGCTCTAAGAATCCAAGAATTACGATACTTGTTCCAACTCCCGCCGTAAATAACATTGCAATCCATGACAAATTATTGTACTGCGGTTTTTCATCTTTGTTTCCAAGTTTAATATTTCCATACTTACTGAATGTCAGCCAAATCATAAATCCAAATGATACCAGACAGGTCAGCATAAACAGCCAGCCCAGCTCATGGGTACAGAGCGAAAATAAAATCGAAATCACTCCGTTTACCTGACTTGGAAACAGATAAATCGTAAGCGTCAGTACAATTAATACCAAAAACGCTGGTATAAATATTTTCTTCTCTATGTTTTCAAAAAGTTTCTTCATGAATGAACTGCCCCCTTTTCTTTAAGATGTAATCCCAGAATCTTTCTGATTCATAAAGACCCCGAGAGTGCATTAAATATAATCAAAAAGCAGTTCAATCCTTTTAATTACATTTCGTTTTTGCTAGTTTCTATCAGTCCCCGAATCTTCTTCTATTCCACTTTCAGAAGACTCCACAAGTTATATTCGTAATAATGCCAGATGCTTCAAAGCGAATATATTTATTCATTTTAACCTTTTTCAGTTTAATTTTCTATAATTTTTGTGCATTTCTTTTATGTTTTTCATTCTATTTTCGTCTACAGCCAGCAAACATTCCAATTCATAAAGGATTCTGCTACCATCATACAGCGTTCTCTCCATTTCGGATGTATGAAGAATCCTCTCAAATGCATCATACTCTCATAAAAATGCTGATTTTTTATAACTTTTATAAAACAGAAATATCCCGTAGTCTGTCATCTTTGACTTCTACGGGATACCTCTGAATTTATTGTTTACCAAATGGACTAGCTAATATATTACTATATATTACTATACATTATTTTCTCTTTACAACCAGAGCATCTGCTACACCGACACCCTTACCTTCCGGATATACAAACAATGGGTTGATATCCAGTTCTTTTAAAACATCTTTATTGGCCTGGGCATAGTTGCTGATTGCTACAATTGTCTGACATAATGCTTTTATGTCACATTTTTCAGTTCCCCGATATCCATTAAGAAGTTTAAATGATTTCAATGATTTCAGCATCTGCAGTGCTTCCTCTTCTCCAAGAGGTGCTGGATATAATGCAACATCCTTAAATACTTCTACAAATACGCCGCCCAGTCCAACCATAATCATTGGTCCGAATTGAGGGTCATTGTTTACTCCTATAATTATCTCTACACCGGCATCTAACATAGGAAGCGTTAAAATTCCGTTGATATGCGCATCCGGTCGTTTTTCAGTTACACTTTCCATAATCTTTTCGTAAGCTTCTTTTGCAGCTTCCGGACCACAGATGTTTAATTTTACACCACCGACATCACTCTTATGAAGAATATCCGGTGATTCAATTTTCATTACCAGCGGTACTGGATGTTCTTCGGCAAATTTAATTGCTTCTTCTTTGGAAGTTACAATGACTTCGTCGGCAACCGGTACACCGTAAGCTTTCAATTCCAGCTTACTTTCATGTTCTGATAACGCTTGTGTTTCTTTGCTTGTCGGGTGACCTACTGCAAGTTCCAAAGTTTTTGTCTCTGGTTCGTAAGCGATAAAGTCAGCCAGATGACGAAGCATCTTGAATGCGTATACCGGCGGCGGTAAGACCGGTACGCCTATCTGGAATAATTTTTCCTGATATTCAGGATTTCTTGTGTTCTCCGCAAATGGTATCATGGCAATTGGTTTGCAGTTACCGCCTTTTTCCTGTACTACCTTTTCAATTCCTTTATACATATAATGGATACACGGGTCTGCGATTTCAAGAAGCAGAGTATATCCAATCAGTACCATACCGATATTCGGGTCATCCATAACGGTCCGAAGTGCTCCAGCATAGAGGTCTGCATCATAAGAAAGACTTGCAGTCATATCAAGTGGATTGTTTGGAGAAGCATAATCCGGAAGCTGTTCTTTTAATTTCTTTAACGTCTCTTCGGTGAAATCCGGATATTCGATTCCATTCAAGCTTCCTACATCGGCACAAATTCCTGTCTCTCCACCAGATAAATTCATGGAAGCAAATGTCGCTTTTTCCGGCATTTTCTTCATCGTGGAAAGCATGAGTGACATTGCGATTAACTCTTCCAGGTCATCTACACGAATTGCTCCGAATTTTTTCAATACTGCATCAAAGGATGCATCGGAACCGGAAAGACTTCCTGTATGGGAAGCAGCAATCGCTCCGCCTTTTGCACTTCTTCCGGCTTTTAAGATAACAACCGGTTTTCTCTTTTCAGCCGCTTTTTTCAATACTGCTGCAAATTTATCTGCATTTTTAACGCCTTCAATATAAATGCTGACTACTTTTGTATCTTCATCGTCTACGAGGAAGTCCATATAATCTTCCATCTGAACGATTTTTCCATTTCCTGCTGAAATATTATAGGAAAAACGCATACCTGGGTCATCCATCATGGAAAGACAAAGCTGACCACTCTGAGATACGACACCAACACTTCCTTTTCTGTCTCTCTTTGCAGAGATAAATGCAAACGCCTGTACATTATCCACATAGTTTACAAATCCGGCACAGTTTGGACCCATCACTGCGATATCAAGTTCTTTCGCTGTAACAATCAGGTCTGCTTCATTTTGTTTGCCTTCTGCTGTTCCAACTTCACCATAGCCGCTGGCAAACACAACTGCTCCGCCAACGCCTTTTTTTGCACCTTCCTGTAAAAGCGGAATGACTGTTTTCTGTGAAGTACAGATAACCATTAAATCCACATCTTCCGGTACATCACTGATGGACTTATAACATGGAACTCCAAACACACTTTCTCTTTTTGGATGAATGAAATATACATGACTTCTATCTTCTACATAACTTAAAATATTTCTACAGACATCTCCACCAAATCCTTCTTTTTCACTTGCACCGATAACGGCTACTGATTTTGGTTTCAATAACTTTGTCAGATTCATTTTTTTGTTACCCCCTTTGCATGACCCCCGGAATCCTTCTGTTCTGCTGGAATCCCCAATTTTTCAACTTATTTTCCTTCTACCCCGCGACGGTAGCAGGCAACATTTTTCTCGTTATATTTTCCTTTGCCTTTTTTCTCAAAGAAAGAAACAATTGCACTTTCCATATATTCAATAGAGAATAAATCACTGTGAGCAGCAAGTGCACCAAGCATAACAAGGTTTGCACCTTTTGGATTTTTTACTTCTGCTGCGATATCCGTAGCCGGAATTTTTACAACTGTGATATCATCACGATATTTTCTGTCCTCTGGAACGATAGAGGAATTTACCAGAAGCAGTCCGCCTGGTTTTAATCTCTCTTCAAATTTATCAATCGCCGGTGTATTCATGGTAAATAAAATATCCGGTTTCTTTGAAATTGGACTTGCAATTAATTTATCACTGATTTTTACTGTACAGTTTGCAGTTCCACCTCTCATTTCAGAACCATAAGAAGGATAGAACAATACATTTTTATCCTGTTCCATACCGGCATTGATTAAAAGCATTCCGGCTGTCAGTACGCCCTGTCCGCCAAATCCGGCACAAATAATTTCTTTTGCCATAATGTCTATTCCTCCTCTTTCTTATCTTTAAATTCTCCCAGTGGGAAATATTTTATCATTTCATTTTTAATGCGTTCCACACTCTTAACCGGAGTCATGTTCAGATTGGTTGGACATGGAGATAATAATTCTACGAGACAGAATCCTTCTCCCTTCATGTGTTTCTCAAATGCTTTTTTCACATATTTTTTCGCCTGCATCATACCTTTTGCATCTGCCATAGAACCTCTTGCCAGATATGCAATATCAAAACCGGTAAATGCTTCTTCTACGCGGAATGGCATACCTGCTTTTTTCGGATCTTTTCCTCTTGGAGTAGAAGTTGTAATCTGTCCCGGAAGAGAAGTCGGTGCACACTGTCCACCTGTCATTCCATATAAACTGTTATTAATAACAATTGTCACTACATTATCATTTCTAAGTGCTGCATGCATGGTTTCCGCCATACCGATTGAATAAGCTGCACCGTCACCGATGTATGCCATAACCGGATTTTCCGGACGAACTTTTTTTACACCAATTGCTGTTGCGACTGGTCTTCCATGCGCTGCCATGATTGTATCAAATCTCCAGGAGTCAATATTTAATGAGCCACAGGCTACGTCTACAATCGCTAAAAGCTGTTCGCTTAATCCCATTTCTTCCATCACTTCAGCAATCAAACGTACTGCTAAACCATGTCCACATCCTGGACAAAAACCACTTTGGGTAAATGTAATCGTTTCAGGAGCTACTAATCTCATATTATATCTCCCCCTTTTTTAACATTTCTTTTGCTTTTGCAATAATTCCTTCGGATTCAGGAATTTCAAAAATAGAACCGTAATGGTCTACCGGATATTTTCCTTCTGTTGCAAGTTTGACATCGTCAACCATCTGACCTAAAATATTCATTTCAACGGTTAAGAACGCTTTTGCTGCTTTCGCTTCGGCAAATGCTTTCTTCGGGAACGGCCATAAGGTAATCGGACGAATCAGTCCAAGTTTAAATCCCTGTTCTCTTGCGATTTCAACTGCTTCTCTACTTACACGGGAACTGATTCCATATGCAACTAATACTACTTCAGCATCTTCTACCTGAATATTTTCGTAGCGCTGTTCCTCTTCTTCCATCTGTGCATATTTAGAAGATAAATAGCCTTCATAATCAGGATGTGTGTAATAAACGTTCTGAATTTTACGCTGTTCACAGCCTTTTTTACATCCTTTGATACTCCAGTCAAATTTATTGATATCATGTTCAACAAATTCCGGAATTTCAACTGCTTCAATCATCTGTCCAATTGCTGCATCAGATGCAATCAGAACCGGATGACGATATTTTTCTGCGAGGTCAAATGCCTCTGCCATCATGTTTGCATTTTCCTGTACGGAAGCCGGAGCAAGTACGAGTGTATGGTAATCTCCGTGTCCACCGCCTCTTGTAAGCTGCCAGTAGTCTCCCTGACCCTGTGCAATATCTCCAAGACCACTTCCGATTCTCATAACATCAACAATAACTGCCGGCAAATCTGCTGCTACCAGATAAGAAATTCCTTCCTGTTTTAAAGAAAATCCAGGACCGGATGAAGTGGTAAGTGCTCTTGCACCTGCTGCAGCTGCTCCAAGTACCATATTAACTCCGGCTAACTCAGATTCTGCCTGAATAAATACTCCACCTACATCTTCCATTCTCCATGATAAATACTCCAAAATCTCTGTCTGAGGAGTAATCGGATATCCACTGTAAAAACGACAGCCCGCTGCTAATGCTGCTTCGGCCAGCGCTTCATTTCCTTTTAATAATACCTTCGCCATAAGTGACTGACCTCCTTATCTAATCTCAAATACATAATCCGGGCATACACGATAACACATACCACATACCACGCACTTTTCTTCATCTACTACAATCGTGTTATAACCTTTTGCATTTACATGATCGGAAACACTGATTGCTTCCTGCGGACAGGCATTAATACAATATCCGCAGCCTTTGCATCTTACCGGGTTTGTATACACCTTTTCTGTTTTCTCTTTACCCATAACTTGCTTCTCCTTCTTATATTTTTATTAATGCATCACGCATCATGCTGTGCACGTTTTCCATGACGATAAATCCAAAATGCAAGAACCGCACCTAAGATTCCGGATGCAACCAGGAAAACAAAGATATTTGTATATCCTGCTGCACCTTTATCATCCAGCCACTTACCAAATAATACGGAGTAAATGGAATCCGGAAGATATCCAATAATGGAGGAAATTCCAATAACCGTTCCCGTCATTGTTCTCGAAATACCGGCTTCACTGACTGATGAAAATACAACTCCATACATCATCATTGTAACTGCACCCGGAAGTAACGTATAAATACTTGCTACCATCGGGCTGATATCAGATGGAATCAATAAAACTCCACCGAATAATACTGCAAGAATCACAAATGATACGCTCAACCATTTACATGTTGATTTAAATACTTTATCTGCTAAAATTCCACCAACCGGTGCAAGTAATAACAACAGATAGTTATTAATAATTGAGAAAATACCTGAATTAACTGCTGAGACACCAACTACTTCTGTTAAATATGGATTAAAGTAAGAAACACTGGATTTTAATCCATATCCACATAAGATTACGATTGATAAAATCCACACAACAGGGGATTTTAAAACTTTTCCAACCATTGGAAGAGAAATTTTATCATCGTCACTTTCTGTTGTAACTTTTCCTGCATCTTCTTTCATTAAGAATACTAAACAGATGGCTGCGATAAGAACAACAACTCCGCTGGCATTTACACCACGTACAAATCCGCTCTTAATGTCTTCGCCTGCTGTATTATAAGCATACAGAGAAATAAAACTTGTTAAAGCTGCTGCGATTCCATTACAAGCGTAATATAAACCATACATGAATCCCTGTTCTTCTTCTGTTCCTACAATTCGTACCGCTTTCATAAGTGCTGACCAGAATACAAAGGCTGTACTAAAGGAAAGACCAAGCCATATAATCATAGAAACGACAAAATTTAATGAAAATGCATAAACCCACGTTAAAACGGATGTCGCTACCAGCGATATAATCAAAGCTTTTTTCGTTGATACCTTATCTGCCAGATATCCGCCCGGAATATAAAGAACCATATTTCCAATCGTATACATAGTCAGCAATAAACCTGACTGTGTATTATTAATTCCCATTGCCGCAAGCTGTGCATCGTAAAATACATATTTTACATAAGGAATGAAATAAATTGAACCTCCTGCAAGCCCTAATGCAATAATGGTCAAATATTTTCTCGCCTTTGATTCCATAGGCACCCTCCTCTTTTTTCTAATTTAGAATGTTTCTCATCCCATAAACTGAAAAAGGGGGCTGTCTTTCCGACAGCCCCCAACTTCTTTCACGTTGTATTTCTGTAAGTTTTTTCTTACATATCCGGTGTGTCAGATTTATCCGGTGTAAATAATCTTCTTGCAACGTCTCTTGTAAATTCTCCGGTTTTTGCTGCTTCTTCAAATACAAGTTTAGTCTGTTTACGAATCAGATTTACTGTATCATCTACAATTGCTTTTGCTGCTTCTTCATCATTCATATTTTCAATTTTTACAATACGGAAAATAACAGCTTCATAAATACGAATTCCACCAAGGTTGGAAATAAAGTCAACTGCTACATCTACGCCTTTCTTCTGAAGGATTTCATCTGCTTCCGGAGTGGTAGGAATATTTGCTGCTTCAACAAGAAGAGAAGCTTTGATTTTATCTGCATTATCTTTATTGATAACATCTTCAAGTGCTGCCGGAATTAAGATATCACAGTCTGCTGAAATCCATTCGGTATTTGGAAGAACTTCATAATTATCTTCAAATGCTTCACGGTTTAATTCACCTTTTGGAAGTCTTGTTTCAACTAATTTTGGAATATTCAATCCGTCTTTACAGTAAACCAGTCCGTTTACGTCTGCGATACCAACTACTTTATAACCCATGTTATATAAAGAGTTAACACAGCTTGCACCAACGCATCCGAATCCCTGAATCACTACGCTTGCGCCTTCTTTTCCGCCTTTTAATTTCCAGGCTTCATCGGCTGCTGCTGCGACACCGTATCCGGTAATCATGTCATACATTTTGAATCCGTCGTATGTTAATTCTTTTTCTGCTCTGTCATGATTTACGATTCCCTGATGGATATCCGGGTCTTCTTTCATTGCTTTTGTCTGAGGAATTCCAATTCCCAGTTCATCTAAGATTCTAAGTACGTCTGAATAATCAACACCTAAGTCTCCACCGATGGAAACACCTGCGTTGATGTAAGGAGCAGTTGCTGTTAAGAATCTCTTTAATACATCGAGTGCATCCGGAGCTTTATAATCATAAGCAATACCTGCTTTACATCCACCTGTTGTTAAGGATTCACATGCTTTATATTTATATCCCATTGTTGTTGCCAGACGAATTACTTCTTCTTTTGTTACTGTCGGATGCATTCTTGTTCCACCGCCACAATAATGTCCAACGAAGTTGTACGCACACATCCATCCTTTTGCATCTGTTTCTGTGTCATTCCATTCCACTACTACATACGGTTTGTTTGCCATTTTTTATCCTCCCTAAATCCTTCCTTTGTTCTCTATTATAGAACATCGTTCTTATTTTCGTTCATTTTTTTACCCGACTTCCTGTCGGGTTGCTCTTCTGCCTGTTCTTTATTAGAGAACTACGTTCTTTATTTGATAATTCTACTTTACCATCTTTTGTGCGTTTTTTCAATATTTTTCTTTTGTTTTTTTGTTTTTCAGTAAACTTGCACAAGTTTATAACATTTTTTGTATCTTTGCGGCATATTCCTTAAGTATATTTGCATATAATTCAATTTTCTCATCACTCATTCTAAGCGATGGGGCACTGATACTTAATCCACCTTCCACTTTTCCATCATGATTTAACAGTGCAACTCCCACACATTTAATGCCAAACATGATTTCCATGTCATCGATTCCATAACCTCGAATTCGTGTTTTTTCAATTTCTTCTAAGAGACTTTTTTTATCTGTAATCGTATTTTCTGTATACGCTTCAAGCTTCCCTGAAATACATTTTTCGACTTCCTCTTTCGGCATATTTGCAAGCATCGCTTTTCCTACAGCAGTGCAATACATCTTACAGTCTTCCCCTGCAACCGATTTACTGACCATTCTCTGATGATCCGGTGAAATTCCCTCCAGATAGATTACACTATCATCTTTTGGAATTGTCAGATAGATCAGCTCTCCTGCCTCATTTGCAATTTCTCGCATAAATGGTACTGCAACTTTTGTGATATCAAGTCCTTCTCGAAATGCCCGACTCAGAGTCATTACGGATACTCCCAGATGAAACTTTCCGGTTTCATCATCCTGTGTTAAGTATCCAAGTGCGGTAAAAGTCATCAGAATATTATGCACATTACTCTTATACAGCCCCAGTTTTTCACTGATTTCCGTCACTCCAAGCGGTTGCTTTTGTGCGAAACACTCTAATACTTCCATCGCTTTTTGCAGACTCTTTACTTTAACTTCTCCTTCTCTTCCCATAAACTTGCCCCTTTCTTAATTTTTTTAGGAGTCTTTTCTCTTTTATAGTACCATTTATGTCCGCATGTCACAAGTAATAGTTTAATTTGTTAGCTTGCAAAAGAGATAAATTGTTACAAAAATAGAAAATCCCAGAGCTGCAACTCTGGGATTTTCGTTTGTTGTTCACTATGGATTTTTCTTATCTTCGATATGATTATAGCGCATTTCATTTTCAATTTCAATATATCCAAAATCACATTTTTTCTTCTAAGATAGTTTTTTTTACCATTCATCCGGCTCTATAGCTGGTACTACAGATTCTTCAAAATCCGCTGTATTTCTAGTAATTATATAATTTGCCGAAACTTCTTCAGCACACCTATCTTGCAGACAATCCTCAAAATCTTTAAATCTGTCCATTTTAATAGCTTTTAAAACTGATTCTTGCGATGGAGATGCTACCTTCAAAATTTCACAAACTTTCTCTAACCATGCTCTTCTTATTTCCTCTGGAACTTTTCTGAAAATATACCACAAATTAGGTAAAGAATGAAATGCAATATACCCCTCAACTTCTCCAGAAGCACATTTTTCCATTACTTGCAACGCCATATTATAGAATGGCTCTCTTTCAGCAAGAAAATCAATAATTACATTTGTATCAATCAATACTACCATATTTTTCCTTTCTTGCTTCTTCTAGTTCTAATTCTGGATTAAAATCATTCGGCAAATATTTTTTTGCCTCATTTCTAGTAGCTACCAATTCTTTAAATGCCTGCATCTTTTTATCTACTTTCTGAGATGAATAACCAACGCTGGTATATGTTTTTTGAGGCATTAGACGTTGAATCACTTCAATCAAAAAAATCACATTATCATCTGACAAATCCTGAATCATCTGAACTGCCTGTTCTTGCAACACAGTCATATCATACACCGCCTTTCTTTCTCACTTTTATGCAAATCACTATTTCTTATTTTTATTATAACTATTCTCTAATTATTTCTCAATTAATATTTTTACATTGAATGATTTAAAAATATTAAGCTTTCCTCTTACAAAAATTAGGAATAGAAAGAGCCAGAGGTATACCCCACCTCTGGCTCTTTCGTTTTTTGTCACCTATGGATGACTTGTATCTCTTTGCCTATTGGCATTATGGCATATTCCATTTCCATTTTGCAATATACCAAAAATCAGATTTTTTTCTTTTTTCTTTTCAAGCACCGCACTGCTATTCCTCCTGCTGCAACCGCTCCGATTCCATAAATTCCCACATTCATTTCATCTTCTGTCACGGCTGCTTTGATTCCCTGCCCCGCAGTTGTTGTACTGCCTAAGTTTGCACTTGTTTTTGTTCCATTTGTTGTGCTTGTCTGATTATTTTTACTGCTCTGATTTGATTTCTGGCTGGAGCTTGTATTTGGTTTTGTGTTTGATTTGGAATCTGTTTTTGTGCCGGATTCGTCTTTGATTTTTTCAGTTTCAACAGTTAATATCAAATCTTCATACACAGACGGCAGAGTGATTGTTCCATCTTTTATCTGACTTGTGACATCCGTATCTCCGAGCAGAACCTTTTTTATTTTCCATCCTTTTTCTGGACTAAGTTTCAATTTTGGTTCTGAAAACCGTTCTACAAGAATAATATTTTCTTCTTGGTTTTCTCCCTCAAGGCTGACCGTAATATGTTCTCCTTTTACGGTAATCTTATGGGAATCGGGCACGTCTGCACGAATTACGCTTTGAACCGTCTGGTCTGACAAATCATCGGGCGAATTTCTATCGGCTGCAAAAACCGTTCCCTGCACACTGACAAGCATACAGATTCCAGCCAGCACAGCGATTTTTTTCTTCACATTATCTCCTCCAATTCGCAAGTCTAACATAGTAAATGAAAAATCAGGCACGTCAATCATTCGCTGTCTACATAAGAGATTGTAAACGTAACCGTATCCGAGTAAGAACCGGATGCTGCCTTATTCCAGTCATCTTGTTTGATATCGATAAGAAGGGAAGTTTCTTCTCCCTGCGCCGTATATTTTGCTGACGTAAATGGAGTCTCTTTTCCTTCTTCCAAAATCTGATATGGAATTAATTTGCTTGAATCTTTCTGGTTCATCAGATTTCCTGCAGAACTCATCGATACTTCGATACATTTTCCATTTTCCAACCATACTTTTTCCATTGAAATTTTTCCAAAGTTTTCTGTCAGTTTATTAAACTGAACATTGGTATCCTGTGGAATCACTATGGTATATGCCGGTTTGATTTTCGTTGAAATTTTCAGCGTCTGATTTTGATAAACGGATGGCAGAGTCAGTTTTTTATTGCTCAGCTGACTGGTGATATCTACGCCATCTAAAAGGATTTTATCAATCTCCCATCCGTCTTCGGTTTCAATCGTAAAGGTTGGAGTGGAAAAGCGTTCTATCGGAAATGCATCTCCTTCCCCTTCATCTTTTGAATCCTCGTAAGTAATCGTAACGTGCGCATCTTTATCGATTGTAATCGTATGTTTATCCGGTACAGTTGCACTAACGGTACTGCTTTGCCGGTCACCTGAAGTGGTCGCTGCTAAAACGATAATCCCCTGCTGTGTCATCATAATTGTCATTCCTATTAAAACTGCCATAATTGTTTTTTTCTTCATAATACTTCCCCTCCTAAAATTATATGTGCTCTCGGAATCTTCTTCTATTTAGTTTTGTGAGAATACTCTGAGTATATATTTACTTATCATCCACGTAAGAAATCGTAAACGTCACAGTATCTGCATAATCTCCCGACGGTGCTTTGTTCCAGTCATCTTGTTTGATGCTGATGGTAAGCGGTGTTTCTTCTCCTGCCGTATGATATCTTGCCGATACAAATGGTGTGGTTTCTTCTGTTTTTAAAATCTGATAAGGAATCACATCGCTTAAATTATTTTTATTTTTTAACGTTCCATCAGAATTTAACGATACTTCTATGCATTTTCCCTCATCAAGCTGCGCATTTTCTACCTGGATCTTTCCAAATGATTCTGATAACTGATTAAATTCAACTTCTGTATCCACCGGAATCAGCACTGTATATGCCGGATTTACTGTATAACTTACCGTTGTCATATTATTTGCATAGACAGTATTAGCAAGCATCACTGCAAAAAAGATTCCGACAGTCAGCCATTTCTTTCTCATAGTTTCCCTCCTGTCTTTCTTATGTGTTATGTGCTCTCGAAATTTTCGAAAATACACTACTACTGTACAATCAAGGTAGTTTCTACATTTGCTCCGTTCATTGCAGAGCCATCCTCAAGTGATGCTGTCGAAATCTTTATCACAGCCGGATATTCTCCTTTTTCAAGTCCATGCGACAGTGTCACATTTGTAATTGCTTTCCCCGGTTCTACCATTTTCGAGGTATACAGAGTTTCATTTGTATCTTTTAACACCAGTTCAAATGTAAAGTAGCATGGATTTCCGGCCGGATTTTCCAGATTCATTTCTATGTCTGTTGTATTTGCCGGAATTGTAAGCGATGGATATCCCGGAATCCGGATTCCTTCTGGTTTGTCAGCTTCTTTATTGTTCCCGTCATCTGAGGCAGTCTCGCTTGCGTTGGAGTCCAGATTCGGCTCGAAAGCCGAATCCGGAGTTTTATTTTTCTTGTCTTTGTCTGTGCCTCTTGTAAAATAAATTGCCCCTCCAATAATCACTGCAATCAGGCAGATAATAATTCCGATTAGTATTTTATTTGTTTTATTTTTGCCGTTCATCTGCGCTTCCCCCTTGCTCACTACTCATAAGTAACGTCTACATTTAAGTTGCTGAGATAATATTTATCAGAATTTTTTCCATGTGCGTCAAATTCCAATGTGATATTATCTGCATCAGTGCCGTCTTTTGTATAAGTATACGTTACGGTCTCTCCGTTCTTCGCCTTGATGTCTTCTACTTCGGTTTTCCATTTTTCATAAGTCTTATTTTCTGTTCTGGAATGATAAGAAACTCTTAAATCTGCATATCCATCTTTTTCCATCGTAATCTTAAAGCTTATCTTTATCTTCATCTTGCTGTAGCTATTATGAACTGCCTGATAAGAAAGATTCGTCATATTCAGATGATATCTTGCCGGATTTTGTCCCGTATCGCCGGTTGTCTTTACAGAAGTCTGATTTCCATCCACATAGAATGTAAATTTAGTCAGTTCATGGTCATCCGTAACCAGATATCTGTTTGACGAACTTGATGGACGATAACTGTACGAATTATTTGCTTTCCAGCTTGCATGCAACACAATATTTTCTGCATCTTCAAGTTTTGCATTTTTCTTGCCTGGTTTATAGGTTACTGCTGTCGCATTTTTCAGTTTCCAACCTTCAAAGGACCAGCCGTATCTTGTTACATTCTGTGGAAGCGAATAATTTTTGTTGTATACACAGTTAACTTCTGACTTCTTGTTATCATATCCGTAATCAAAGGTTACTTTATACGTATTCGCTTTCCATACCGGATACAAGGTTGCAACACCATTATTTGCATCCGAAAGTTTGCTTACCCATGCGTGGTCTCTATAATATGCAATGGTCTGATTTGCTTTATAAGACCATCCGATAAAGGTATAGCCTTTGCACACAAATTTGTTATCCGGCAGTTGTTTTGTCTGAGTATAGTTCATTTTTATCTGGTCCATTGAACCAGTTGTGCCAACTCCACAGGTTGTAAAGCAGATGGTGTAAGTATTTTCCTGCCAGTTTGCGGTGTAACTGCGGTTTCCGGTTGAACCTTTTGGAATCGTCACGGTCATTTCTTTCTTGGAAAGTCCAGTTCCGCTCCATCCGGTAAAGGTATAGCCTGTCCGTTTCGGAGTTTCCAGACGAATTGGTCTGCTTTCCACATCGTAACTTGCCGGATTAGAAGCACTTCCGCCATTTAAGTTATAGCTGATGGTATAAGTTTCTTTCTTCCATACTGCGGTGCACATCAGATTCTTTGCCGGCATTTCCGATGGAATTTCAATGTTCCAGCTAACAAAGTTATAACCTTTCCGTGTTGGATCTTTCGGTTTGGTAATCTTTTCGCCATATTCCAGAGTCATTTCTTTGATTTCATTTCCGCCTTCTGTGTTAAAGCGGATTGTGTAAGTATTTTTCATCCAGACTGCCGTATAAGTTTCGTCATTGTCCGGCATCGTCTCAACGACTTCTTTATCCCATCCGACAAAGGTATAACCTTCCCGTTTTGGATTTGGTGCAGTCACTGTACTCTGATAACGAACATCAGAAACCTTATCTGCTTCTCCATTTTCAAGAACAAAGGTCAGACGGTGAACATTTCTTGTATAGTGATACTGAATCACTGTCATCTCTGCGCCGTCTACTTTCTTTGTCTGTACCTGTGGTGAGGTAAATCCTGTGTAAGAGGTTACTTCCGGTGTCACAGTGCTGTCGGTATCGGCAGTTTTGATTTCACGTTCTTTTAAAACATAACCCTTTCCATCTGCCTTTTCCTGATAATGTTCCACCACGTAATTGATTTTCTTTGCTTCCCATTTTGCATATAAGGTCAGGTCTTGATCCGGCATTGTTCCGGTAAATACAGTTTCATAGTTCTCATCCAGATACCAGCCTGCAAAGGTGTAACCCGCTTTTGATACGCCCGCAATCGCTGAACCATACCGCATCGTCTGAATCTTATCTTCCCTTCCATCGCAGAATTTCTCTGTCAAGGTATGGGTGTTTCTCAGATAACGGTAAGTAATATTTAATGTTCCATCTGCCGTTACGGTTGCTGTCTGTGTCTCTGGTGAGGTAAATCCTGCATAAGTCTTAACTTCCGGTGTCACACTGCTGTCAGTCTTTGCTGCAAAGCTCTCTGTACCTGCTGAGGTATATCCGTCATCATTTGCATTTTGCAGATAATGGCGCACGCTGTAGGAAACATCCTGTGCCTCCCATTTTGCATACAGAGTCAAATCTTTCGCCGGAACTGTTCCACCAAATTCCTGTTTTAACTCTTTGTCGAGATACCAGCCTGCAAACTGATAACCCATCTTTTCCGGACGGTATTCGATTTTTGATTCATACGCCGGTTCTAATGTAATATTCTCACTGCCGTTGTTTCTGTCTATTGTTACATTGTAGCTGTTACGCTGATAGTAATAATTGAACACTTCCATATCATCCGATACCTGAAGTTCATAATACTGTTTTTCCGGTGAGGTAAATCCCTCATAAGTCTTAACCTCCGGTGCTACCATTTCACCTGCTGTGCCGATAAAGTTTTCACTCTCAGCCAGTTCATAATTTTCACCAAGTCGCACTTCCTGAATGTAATGGTTGACACGATAGGATTTCTTTCCAAGCTCCCATTTTGCATAAAGTTTCAGACTGTGTGCCGGCATTTCTGCCTTCTCAAGCGGTTTAGTCAATGCTTCATCTAAATACCAGCCGACAAATGCATAACCGGATTGTTTTGGAATATAGGAAATTTCTTCACCAAATAAAGTATCTTCAACCTTGTCTGCTTCTCCATTATTCTGTACATAAGTAACCGGATTGGAAACTCGATCATAATAATATTCAATGCTGGTATCTCCATAAGGCCTTACGACTTCTTTCTTCGCCGATGGAGAAACAAAACCTTCATAAGTTTTTACTTCCGGTGTCACTTCACTGTCTGTAAGTGCAGTTTTCACTTCTTCTTCCACAAGCGTATAAGTCTTTTCATCGGTTGCAGGAAGATCCTGTTTGTAATGTCGTACGATGTATTCGGAATCTGTCGGTTCCCATTTTGCATATAAGCTCAAATCATTGTCCGGCATCGTTCCGCTAAATGCAGTCTGATAAGTATCATCCGTGTACCATCCGCCAAACAGATATCCCATCCTTCCCGGGGTCTCAACAATCGATGCGCCATACTGAAGCCAGTAACGAATGATTTCTTTGCCATCAAATACCAGATTAATCTCATGCATATTTCTCTGATAACGATATTCAATGACAAGACTTCCATCTCCTAAAACCTTTTCTGTAACGGTTTCCGGTGCAGTAAATCCTGTATAACTTTTCACTGCCGGAGTTACCATTTCACCTGTCTTTGCAGAGAATACTTCTTCTTCCACTAATTCAAAATTATTCTCTTCTATTGGTTCTTCTTCCGCAATGGATGGATCGATTTCCACGCTGTTTGCCTCGACTTCTTCGTTATGAACCACTTCCTGAAGATGTCTTACCGTATAATTTACTTTCTGTGTTTCCCATTTTGCATAAACTGTACAGTCCTCTCTTGGCATCGTTCCGCCAAATAACTGCTCATGTGCTTTGTCTAAATACCAGCCTTCAAAGGTATATCCATCCCGAACCGGTACCGGAAGTGAAATCTTATCGCCTGGTTTTGCACTTACTTCTGTCTCGTCAAGTGTTCCGCCATCCGGGTCATATGTCAGTTTATATTCATTTAAATCATAGTAAACTTTTAATACCAGACTTCCATCTGCTTTTACTTTACCTTTTGGAAGCTGCCCTTTTAAGTGGTAAACTGCCTCATCATAATCTGCTTCCGGTGCAGTCACTTCTTCTGCTGTCTTTCCGGAGAAGGTCTTGATTTCACCCACTTCATAGCCTTCTCCATCCGGATTCTGGATATAATATTTTACAGAATAAGCAATACCGTCTAATGGTTTCCATTTTGCCCGATAAGTCTTATCTTCTGCCGGAACATTTTCCGGAACTTCGCTGTCCCATCCATCAAATTCATATCCCGGTCGATATACCGCCGGTGTCGGCATGAGACTTCCGTATTTATAAATTCCCTGTGAGAGAATTTCTCCCTCAGATTCAAATGTGATTTTATGCTGTTCTCTCGCATAATAATACTCGATTTCCGTACTTCCATCTGCCTGTATCGTCTCGGTAATCTCAGGCGGAGTCTCAAATCCTGTCCGTTTCGTCGGAGTCGGTGTCACCTTAGAACCTGTCTTTGCCTTATATTTCACCGGAGTCTGCGCTTCATAGACACCATTTGTCTTTTCCACATAGTCCACAACCGTGTAATCCACATCCGCTGCTTCCCATTTTGCATAAACCAATGCATCATTGTCCGGCATGTTTGTCGGAATCGTATACGGTTTGGTCAGTTCTTCATTGCTGTACCATCCTGCGAAATTGTAACCTAAACGTACCGGATTTTTCGGTGCCTGAATCGGAACATTGTATTTTCCTACAATTGTTTCAATATAAGAACCGCCGTTACTCTGGAATGCAATGTAATAACCATCCCGAAGTTTATCCCAGTGCAGAGAAATCTTTCTTGTAATCGCTTTTGTATTAAATGTGCCCTCCTGGTTCTTCCAGGTAATTATCATTTCTCCATCCTGTTCCGGTTTGTTTTGCGGGTCAACGCTGATGATGTTTGTCGCAGGGTCATAACTAAATGCCGGATTTGTCATCACGATGTTAAAGTATTTTGAATTATCATCATAAATCTTTTCAAAATATTTTCCATCGTTTAAGCCATCTTTCATGTGCATGTACTGCATCTTGAAGTAATTATCAGAAAGCTGTACCGACTGAATGTCACGCTTCATGCTAATCTCTTCAACTTCATTCTGCGTATATACAAAATCCAGGACGCTCTCAAGACTTCCAACCCGATAGAGCGGCCATTCATTTTCATACAAAGTCGGACTGTAAGTAAATGCATTGGCAAGTGCCTGCGCCTGGAATTTAATTTCAAGATAAATACCGATTTCCAGATAAATCGCACCCATTGCCCTGGTCTGCCGTCCCGTCGATGCCGCATATTTTAATTCATAATACAGATAACCCCAAACCTGCGCATATCCACCGACTTCTGCGGAGATCCCCACACTGGCAAGTTTCGTAGAAATCAGACCCACCTTGATTGTAAGCCTTACTCCTGCCCGAAGTCCAAGCGTTCCCATCGCATAAGCGGTAAATTCGTATTGTTCTTCACATAAATCAATCGTATCACTGGTTGCGCTTCTGTCTTTTACTTTTACACAGAACACATAACGTTTTGCATTTTTATACCAGTAACTCATACCCATTGAAATATTGACATTTGCAGATACTACAAAGTCTAAACGTACTTCAATATCGATAATTAATAAGACACGGAAATGCCGTTCCAGCAGCTTGCGGTTATAGATTTCCACCCAGTCTGAATCTTCTTCTAACAGTTCCGAATATCGCTCGGCAAGGCTCTTAGAAACCGAAATATCATCTCCTGAATCACCAAGACTTCCTGACAATTTCGATTTATCCGCAAGATAATCCTCGCCATTTTCCATCATGCTCTTAAGTTCTTCTGTTATCTTGTTGACACCTTTTCTAAGTTTCGAGCCATTATCGATAAATCCGGATTCTACGACCTTAAAGTTTACATTTAAACCGATTCCGGTATATTCATATAAATCAAAGGATGCCGTTACTCGATAATCTGCAATATACGGGAAAATTCCCCATCTCTTCCAGACTGCTTTTCCATTTACATTGATATTGACACGAACTTCCTGTTCAAATGTCGCTGTCACTAAAATTTCAATATTTGCGCCCTGTGCAACTTTGATGGTAATCTTCACACCGATATCGAGTGCCATGCGCACACCACTGATATCACCATCAAAATGCTTTAAGGTCGTTCCAAGATTTGCCTTTACGTGGTCAAGCTCTGCGGTCACACGACCAGGCTTTCCGCCTGCAAACGGCATAATTTTATTTATGTTTGTATTCGGCTGCAATGAAATTCCCGCGCCCAAATCATTAGACAAGGATTGTTCTAATTCTTCAAAGGACTCCGTCTGCATCGCTGCTTCGGCAATCCGCTCTACCACTTCATTTGCAAATCCACTCTCAACTGCCTGCTGTTCGATTTCATCTTCAAACTCGCCACGGTCGGTATCTTCTAAAAGTTCATTTCCATCTACTTTCTCTGTTCGATACACATCCATTGCTATCTGAATTTCTTCCCACGAAACAGGCACATAGTCTAATATGTAATCCTCCCCTGAAACGGTAACGCTTTGAATCTCCCCATAGAAAAGTGTCTCGCTGTTAATGTCCGTATAAAATGCAAGAAAATCACCGGCGTCAATTGTTGTCTCACTGTTAAGATTCATTGCCTGACTCATTTCGTCATCGCCAAAGGTCAAATCACTAACAGCAACTGTCGCACTGTTATTGTCTAGATCTCCATCCTTATCTTTCTCAGCAAGAAGCGGAATTACGTCCGGCATAAATAATACATCTTCTGCCTCAGCGCCACGATAGCTGTAAGACGTTCCATTTACTGCTGTAATTTCAAAAAAGGAAACATCACTGTTTTCTCCGGACGACAGTTCCATCGTCGGAATCACATCACCTGAATAGACTGCAATCTTATCTCCAACACTTAATTTCTGTTTGGTATAAGTAAATGTTCCGGAAGTTTCACTTCCCTCTTCCTGTACGGAACCATCTGCCCCGACTGTCATAACTGCGACGGAAACTGATTTTGCTTTCTGACCATTTACGGTTAAATCACTTAAATCATTTGTATGAATGTACTTAAGCTCACTTCTTAACTTCGCATTTTCAATTTCTGCCTTATAAACTGTAAAATCATACTCACGGATGCTTGTGTCATAGCCGGTAAAATACAGCGCATTGTTTTTTAATTCCAGCTTGTAAGAAGCACCTTCCGTCCATCCGTTTTCCTTTCCAACGGTAAATGTCTGGTCGCCGTTTTCGGTGATACTTAATACAATTTCTTCCGAAGGGTCGCTTACATTCTTTATTGTACATGCCTGCCGAAGTTCTTCTGCCGTTAATTTTCCACTCGTATCGGTAATCGAAATGGTGAAATCCGTTGCCACATCATACGCTCTCGCATAAGTTTCCATTGTGACCGTATCTAACGGCTGGGTATCGGTATAGGCCGCATATAACGTAATGTCGCCTAACAGCCTGTCCTTGCTGTCAACATACTTGGTACATTCCGCATCATAACACCAGCCGATAAATGTTGCAGATTTTTTGACCGGCTCCGGCAGATTTGTAAGAGCCGTTCCTGCCGGAAAGGACTGGTCGGTTAATGCAACATTTTCGCCCGCTTCATTTTGGGTGTCCTGATACTGCGTACCACCGTTTGTCTCATAATGAACGGTATAACGTGTCTCTTCAAATGCAATATCAAATGTCAGCTTATCGGTATATTCCCCTGTATAACTCGGTGTATCCGTTACGGTACAGTTAAAATTCTCCTCTGTCTTATTTTCCTCTGCACTTAAACTTGTTACAACCGAATTGTTTTCGAGCTTTGTACCGCCCTCTTCCCCTCGAAGTTCATAGCCCAATTCATGCTTTCCGTTTTTCAGCTTCCAGTCATTTTCTGACGCAACCGACACACTCACATAATCTTTGTCGTAAAATCCACCTGCTTTTGCTGAAATAGAAAGCGTTCCGCCATCTGCCGATACCGTCTGTGGAATATCAATATAATAATAACGCTCGATCCATTTCGCATAAAGTACGATAGCTCCGGAATGGTCTGCTGTATCTAAGGATGTAATGCGTTCCCCACTAAAATTTTCATCCTCATACCAGCCGCCAAACTCGTATCCCGCCTTTGTAATATTCTCTTCTGTCGGCAATTCACCTACCGGATAAGTGTCCGGTGCTTCATACCCCGATGTAAAAGCACCGCCATTCATCTTATAATCAATGCCATTTTCCAAAGCTTCCTCTTGATTGCCTTCACTTGAAACTGCGGTACCCGCATTCCCTTCATTTACTTGATTGTCCGCAGAAACCGGCATCGGTATAGATGTAACAAACAGTGCTGCACTCAGCATCATACTAATCAGACGTTTCTTCATATTTCCCCTCCCCTTCTTTGAATTATTCCCTCTCGCAGTCTTTCCTTGCTTTGCTTTCGAAAGGTAATTTTTCGCTCAATAACCATTACATCTTTGACATTAATTTTATCAAAAACGGATTTTGTTTCACATGCCCGTTTGACATCAAAAAAGTGCCTGTTTCGTATTTCATCATACGAAACAGACACTCTGTTTTTCTCTTGAATCCTATTTTATTTTATAATGTGAATAGATTTTTTGTTCGTCATAGCCAAACTTTTACTGGTTTACAAATTCTTTTATTTTATCCCGTTTATCAATATGAAGTTTTTCCAAAATTCTCGAAACATAATGTTTTACCGTATTAACCGACAATCCCAGATGCTCCCCGATTTCCTGATTTGTCCAGTCACGGCAGGCAAGCATAGCAATGGAGTACTCCAGCGGTGTGAGCAAATCCGTAACTGCCTTTTGCATCTTGGGATTATGAATCTTCATCCAGCCTCTGCTAAATGCAATCACTCCATCTACTAATTTTTTATATACTTCCGGCTCACTTTTTCTGACACAAGCCTCTAATACCCCTTGAAGCAAGCCATGATATTCGATAAACGGCTCTAAAAATCCATCTTTTCTTGCCATTTCCCACGCAAAAGAAACTGATTTTTTCGCTTCTTCCTGCTCTCTTAAATTAATCTGACACATCGCAGCCACACAATTTAAATAAATCATCGAAATCGGATACGTTCCATCCGACATCAAAAGCGCAGACTGAACGATTCCCTGCGCTTTGGCATACTCCATTCTAAGATAAGTCTCATGTGCAAGCAGGCTGCTCGCAAACAGACGCTGACCAATTGGCAGATATGGAATATATTTTTCCAAAGGCGGAATGTTTTCTTCCGGTGGAATGTGAATAAAAATGCTAATGACATAAAACGCAAAGACACAGGATGCCTTTTTCTCGTTTGTTTCATCCTCCTGAAATACCCATTTTAAACACTTATAGACGTCTTCTCTGGAACTCTGCGCTTCCTTTGCATTTCCAAGCGTAAGATTTGCAAAGGTATACAGCATATCTGCCGAAAGTCTCAACATAATATCCTCACTGGAAAGATAGTTTTCCACAATCTTCACACAGTTTTCCGCCTGTGCCGAAAAATAATACAGCTCCGCCTGCGCAATCTCGGAAAGTTCCTTATCCTGTATCCTTTCAATTGCCTCTTTTGCCCCTCCCGGCTCAAATGCACTGCCAACAAGCGGTAAGACCGTTCGTTTTTTATTCTCACTTTTTAAAGAAAACTTTGTGCCGTCCGGCATACGAAAAAGCTGTTCAAAATTTGCATCCAGCACTTCGGCTATCTGCTTTAGTTCCGTAAGGGTTAAGGTGTCCCTTTGCAGTTTTTTATAGAAATTCTGCCGTGTCTGTCCCAGATTTTTTGCTAATGCAGCGATACTGATGCCCTGTTTCTGACACATTTCTTTTACAAGATCTGATGTTGTCATAAGATGCCTCCTTGTCATGCGGATATTCGCAATCCGCTACGTTACTTGCTCATTCTGGCTGGTTGACACTTTACTTTTTGTTTTAGTCTAAATTAACTGTCTGACTGCCCTCATTACGAGTAAAATTAACTTAGATTTTTCTGATTTATTGTCAACCATCTGGTTACCATTTTAATCCAAAAAAGTTAAATTTGAAAGCATCTTTTGACATTTTCTGTCGTTATTCGTTCTACTTCTTCTACCTCAATTCCTTTTATTTTGGCAATACGCTTTGCCACTTCTGGAATAATCAGGCTTGTATTTCTGCTCTTTTTCCACCGCTTTCCAGAAATCCCTTCCGGTGCTTTTGGTTTTACATACGGTCCATCTGTTTCCAGAACAAGAAATTCCAAAGGTGTCACTTTCACCGCTTCTTCTAATGCTTTGCTCGTCTCAGTCCCTTGTAAAAGATAGCCTCCAATTCCAAGCAGAAAACCAAATTCCTGTGTGTAAATCCTTGCAGTTTTGATATCTCCTGTAAAACAATGACACACTCCGCCATGCAGTTTCTTTCTAAAAAAGCGTAAAATCCGAATGGCATCCCTGTCCGCAAGACGAATATGTAAAATAACAGGAAGATTACGCTTATCTGCCAAAAGAATCTGCCAAATAAACCACAGTTTTTGCTTTAACCGATACTGTTCTCTTCTAGCATGGTGATAATCCAGCCCTAGCTCACCAATCGCAATTACGTTTTTATCCTTTGACCACTCCTCAACCTGCTTTCTCGCACTCCAAGGCGTCTGTGACGTTCTTGTCGGATGCACTCCCACAGCCGGAAAAACAAAATCCGGATACTCTCTGCTGAGGGCTAAAAGTCGTTCATTGGATTCTAACTCAATCGCAGGCTCGATGACTGCTGAGATTTTTGTAGAACGAAATTTCTCGATTAAGTTTGAGCGCGTGGTGGTTGAAAGG
>JAIIAN010000019.1 GCA_022717655.1 Bacillota bacterium
TAGAAAGAACGGAAAATCCACCAGAATAAGTTTAAACTGGTGGATTTTATATGTGCATTATAATTTGAAATTTAAAGCGGTAGGTTTTTCAGTGCCCTCCTCGGTACGGAAAGGGGGTGTCTCACTTGGATTTAATATCATCATTTATTGCCTGTTGCTATTATAGCATATACAATATGACATTTCAATATACCAAAAATAAATTTATAGTTACTCTTCTCTTTCTAATTGTTTCAGCAGATATCTTCCTACAATCCCTGAAAATCCTGCCACATCCCGAATATAAGCAAAGTCTTTTCCAAATATCTTCTTTTCTGCCGGTAAGTCTTTTTCTTCACCTGCAAATACGCCCAGCACACAGACGCCTTTACTGCGTAATTTACGCACTTCAAATGCGGTATCGGAAATTGCATATTTTCCCTGATAGGGTTGTGGATTTCTCGCATTTGGACGGTTTAAAATCACGTCATAAGGCCGTCCATCACTTAATACAATCAGAATCTTATGTTCTTCTTCCCGATTTAATAATTCATATCCTGCTGCCTTAATTGCCAGCCCATCCCGATTATTAGAAGAAGTCGTATACTCAAAAATATTTTCATTGGCACTTCTGTCATCTTCATATTCCCGAAATCGATGTAAAATCGTATAATCCCAGAACGTACAAAAGCCCATGACCCGATGTGGAACATTTACAATGCTGAGTGCTTCACTTAAAATATACGCCTGCATTGCCACCTGCGCCTGTCGTTTTCTCTGTGAACCGCTTGCATCAATTAAAACATCCACAACAAAATCACTGTTATCGTGATTTAATTCTTTTAAAAATACTCTTGAATCATGGCTTCTGCCAATTCTCCAAAGCCTGGACGGTACAATTCTTCCCCTGTCAGATAAGACCTCCTGTATCTCATCACGCATCACCAGCGCTTTTTTTAACATATCTGAAAGCTGACGGATATTATTTTTCACCATTCTATGGTTGTTATAATATTCATAGCGGTTCTTATCTCTCTGTTTTTTTGCATATTCATACTGGTAATTGCGAAGTACCGGATGTTTTAATACCCCTTCTGTAAAATACAGACTGCAGTCGCTGTGGATTCCACGGCATAATAAAAGATTTTGTTTCTTTTCTTCGATTTCAGAAAGATAGCCAATCCCATAATTTCTCTGCACATAGCTGTGCATCTTAGAAAGGGCGTCTTCATCTACAACTAAAATTTTCTTTTTCTGACTTATCTTTTCTTCGGGTTCTTCTTCCTCTGTCTCCTGATTTGTCTCCATCTTATCAAGATTGGTCATTGCTTCGTTTAAATGTTCCAGATAGGTGCTAAAGCTCTCTTCTAATGCCTCTTCTTCCAGATAATCTTTCCAGGAAAACTCGGCAAGCTCTTCCAGCGAAACTGCAAGTACTGTTTCCAGATTTCCATAACGTTTTTCAAAATTAGGGTCTACCATAGCGTTATATAACTTATCTATCGTACGAATCAGCTCTATCGTTTCTTTTGCCCCAGAAAGCGCCTGAACCTGTTCCATAAATGCTCTCATCCGGTTTGTAGCAGGCTCAGAACCATTTAAACATTCTTTAAACAGCATTAGCTTCAAACGCCCTGGCTCAGAAGCTGCAAGGCGTGAAAAATCCATTTCCAGTATATCTTCAAGTGCCTTTTTTCGGATTTCTTTGATTCCTTCCCGCTCCTTTGTAATCCGCTCGGCTACCGACCATTCAATACAAAGCTGTGCAAGGCTCATAAGCGGTCCTTCTTCCCCATGCAGATAGATTTTCTTCATTAAGTATAAAGAAAGCTCTTCTCTGTTAAAATAACGTGCAAATGCTCCCTGTTTAATTCCATCATAAAGCCCTACTGCATGGCAACGATGATAACTTTCAATGTCTGGTTTTACGTCCAGCGTATAATCCCCGCTTACGGTCCAAATCAGATTTTTTATCCGGTTTTCTAATTCTAATTCAAATTCTTCTCTCATTCAAATACATCCCCTGGATTCCAGGACTCTGGTATTCGTGTCATCACGACATCCTGCACAATTTCTTTTTCAAAGATATCAAAGCATTTATTTACAACACCCATCTTTACTGCAAGCGCCGGTTTTAACCCACAGGAAATCGTGCGCAGTGCCCCCAGCATGCCTCGTAAATCAAGTGCCTTTGTGGTAATTTCACTGTTATCTGCCTTTAACTGCAAATCTAAAAAGAGTCCAATCCATTGTTTTAATGCCTCTTCTTTGATAGTTGGAAATTTTGTCTTAAAAATATATTCGAGTGTCTCTTCATTCTGTCCTGGCATATCAATCACCAGAAAACGGGAAACCAGTGCTTCATTTAATTCTTTTGTTCCCGCATATCCATAATTCATCGTCCCAATAAATCGTGTTGCATCATCCATCTCAATTTTATCATACCCTGGCACATCGATACTTCTTCGATAATCAAGAGACGCATGTAAAACAGATACCGCATCATTTTTTGCCATATTAATCTCATCAAGGATTCCAAAGCCGCCGTATTCCGCACAGCGGTAAATACTTCCTTTTCTTAATTTCACTTCGTTATTCTCAAAGGTATCTGTACCAATCAAATCTCCACTGTCTGTATTGACATGAAACGAAATATTATAGACTGGTCTTGCAAAAATCCACGCCAGATTTTCAGCCAGCATGTTTTTACCGGTTGCCTTTGGACCGGTCAAGAGCAGGTTTTCTCCTTTTAATAAAGCTGCAATTCCCATCTCTAATACTTCTTTTCCAAAAAACGCCATATCCGGCTTTATGATACGGTTTTTCACACTCTCATCTACACGATGTTCTGCACGAAATTGTGCAACTCCCTCAATCAATCCTTTATCTACGTTTTGTTCTTCTAAAATTTTTAATTCTAATTCCTGTTCCATTTTTTCCATCCTGTTTTTTATTTCTAAAAATCTATCTTGTTTCTCTGTTACGATGTTCTTATCTTACCATAATTTACTGCTTTCTGCCTGTTGGATTTCCAACATTTTCAACAAAAAGAAAGGCATCTGGATTTTCCAGACACCCTTTCTTTTTTCTCAATTTCTAGATTCCTATTCTTATACTTCAAATAATAAATCACCATAAGATGGCATCGGCCACATATCTTTGTCAACAATCATCTCAAGTTCATCAACCGGTGTACGAAGTGCTTCCATTGATGGCATTACTCTTTCATGATAGAACATTGCACTTTCTTTTCCTTCTTCTTTGGTCAGTGCTTCTTCTGTTACTTTCTTTAATTCATTTAATGCATCTTTTGTCTTCTTTAATAAGGCAGAAGTTTCTCTTAAGAGTTCTGTCTGAACTTCTACTTCTAAAACACCTGCTGCAACAACCGCATTAATAGAATCTGCAAGCTGTTTTGTATATTTAATTACTGCCGGAATAATCTGTTTGCTTGCCACATCAATCATGGTCTTAGCTTCAATATTGATTGCTTTTGAGTAAGCTTCGTATTTGATTTCTTTTCTGGATTCCAGTTCTGCTTTCGTAAATACACCAAATTTTTCAAATAATTCAATGGTCTGTTCGCTTGTCAGTGCCTCTACTGCATCCACCATGCATCCGATGTTTGGAAGTCCTCTTCGTTTTGCTTCTTCCACCCATTCATCTGAATAACCATTTCCATTAAATACAATTCTCTGATGCTCTGTAAAGTTTTTCTTTATCAAATCATGTACAGCCATATCAACGTCTTCTGCATTTTCCAGTACATCGCAGACTTCTTTAAACGCTTCCGCTACGATTGTATTTAAGACAACATTTGCCGGTGCAATAGAGTCTCTTGAACCAACCATACGAAATTCGAATTTATTACCGGTAAATGCAAATGGTGAAGTACGGTTTCTATCGGTTGTATCACGCATAAATTCCGGAATGGATTTTACACCGGTCTCTAATTTTTCACTTTCGATACTGTGATCAGCCATACCTGTTGTAACCAGCTGATTCATAACGTCAGTCAGCTGAGTTCCCAAAAATACAGAAATAATAGCCGGAGGTGCCTCATTTGCGCCAAGACGGTGGTCATTTCCAACATCGGCTGCGGACTCACGAAGCAGAGCTGCATGTTTATCTACGGCTTTTAAAATACAGCTTAATACCAGTAAAAACTGCACATTTTCATGCGGTGTATTTCCAGGCTCTAATAAATTCACACCTGTATCTGTTGTCAAGGACCAGTTATTATGTTTTCCGGAACCATTGACTCCTGCAAACGGCTTTTCATGAAGCAGGCATTTCATTCCATGCTGGCTTGCAACACGTTTTAAGGTCTGCATAATAATCTGATTGTGGTCTACTTCCACATTGACTTCCGCATAAATCGGAGCTAACTCATGCTGTGCCGGAGCAACCTCATTGTGCTGTGTTTTGGAAGTTACGCCCAATCTCCATAATTCTTCATTTACATGTTTCATATATCCGGAGATTTTCTGACGGATTGTTCCAAGATAATGATCATCCAGTTCCTGACCTTTTGGCGGCATTGCACCAAATAAGGTACGACCTGTGAAAGTCAAATCTTTTCTCTGCATAAATTTCTTTTCGTCAACCAGAAAATATTCCTGTTCTGCACCTACAGAAGGAATGACTTTTTTTGCAGTTGTGTCTCCAAACAGACGGATCAGACGCATTGCCTGTTTATCAATTGCCTGCATCGAACGAAGCAGCGGAGTTTTCTGGTCAAGTGCCTCTCCTGTATAAGAACAGAATGCGGTTGGAATACATAAAGTTGCCCCTGCTGCATCATGTCTTACAAATGCCGGTGAAGTACAATCCCATGCTGTATACCCTCTGGCTTCAAATGTCGCACGAAGACCGCCTGATGGGAAAGATGATGCATCCGGTTCACCTTTAATCAGTTCCTTTCCTGAAAAGCTCATAAGGACTTTTCCGGATGGAAGCGGTGCAGTAATGAACGAATCATGTTTCTCGGCTGTTACTCCGGTAAGCGGCTGAAACCAATGCGTATAATGTGTTGCACCTTTTTCAATCGCCCATTCTTTCATCTCATGTGCAATGACATCTGCCATCTCAAGAGACAATTCTTTTCCCTCCAGAATTGTCTCTTTTAATTCCTTATATACTTTTTTTGGAAGTCGCTGCTGCATAACAGAATCGTTAAACACATCTTCTCCAAAAATTTCAGTGACTTTAATGTTTTCACTCATTCGACTATCCTCCTGTATTATGTGCCTAAAAGCTGTTTCTACGATACCTCATATAAGAAAAAAAAGCAAGTGGAATTTTCAGATATCGCTTACCAAAATGCAAAGAAAGCTAAAAGCAAAAGACAAATCCCACCAATCCAGGACAAGTCTTTTTTATAAAACTTTGCACAGCATTTTCCAAGTTTCCACCCGATTTCCATCATAAAAATTCCCCAAAGAAATGCCCCTGCAATCAGCATCCAGCGTACTCCCTCTAAAAGTCCTGCTCCCATCCCAACCGCTACACTGTCAATAGACAGCGCCACTGCCAGAATAATCCCACTCATAAAATTTAATTTTCTTGTTTTTTTCGTCATATTTTGCTTTCGTATCCGAACGGACTGATAAATCTGGTATCCCCCCATTCCACCAAGTAAAACTCCTGCCAGAACATCTGTTGTCCTGCCTTCGATAAAATGAGAAAAACCATTTCCTATCCAGACCGCCATTCCCAACATTCCACTCATAACCAGATTCATCCCTGCAATCACCGAAAATGAAATCTTAATACGGCTTGCCCCATACGAAAAACTGACCATGAACGAATCCATGGTCAGTGCAAAAATCAATATACTGTTTTTCAAAAAATCTTCTATATTCATATCCGTTCAGCATCCACTTTTTTTATTATACTATGATAATAAAAAGAAAAAGTCCGATGCCTTTTACGTTTTATTTACCGGTACAGTGTAAATTAAGTAGCTGCTATATTGACGCCAAGCAATTTCCTGCTATACAAGGCAGAAGAATAGAAAATCAGGCAAGTCAATGTGGTGATTACTTAATATTCTCTGTATTAGCCTGAATCAACGGCACTTTCTCATCTTTTTTCAATATAATGTTCACCGCATGATTCATATTTTGGATTTCCACCTCTCGATGTTCTCCACCAAATTCTCCATCCAAAGTCCAGGAAATCTGTGTCTCCGAAGTAATTTTAAGGTAAGAAGTCTTAAAGGACTCAATACTGGAGGTATCCGCTCCTCCTAAAAGAGCTGTAATGATTTCATTTAACTCCAGAATATTTTTCGGACGACGTACCAGTAATACTTCAAACACACCATCATCCAGCAAAACATCTGATCCGGTTAGCTTTCGGAAGCCACCAACGGATGTCGCATTGCTGACCATTCCGAAAATAAAATCCCCCTCAAAACTGGTATCCTTTGTTTCTACCTTAAGCTGATAGGAAGCAATATTAAATAATCTCTGTGTTCCTTCTAATATATAGGCTGCATGTCCTAAAATATTTTTTAAGTCCTGATTGGTCTCATAAGAAACATCTGTAAATAAACCAAATGCTGCAATATAAACAAAAAAGTCATCATTGAATTTTCCGACATCAAAAGCATGTGGAATGCCTTCTACAATATCTGTAGCTGCCTGTAACATGTTTTTTGAAACATGAAGACTATTTGCAAAATCATTCGTACTTCCTGCCGGTATGTAACCAAGTAACGTTTTATGATTTCCCTCCATCAATCCTGTTACCACTTCATCAAGAGTTCCATCTCCTCCACTTGCCACAACCAGGTCAAAATCCCCTGCTCTTTTTTTCGCAACCCGAAGTCCATCCTGATATGCCTGGGTAGAATGTACTGTTACCTCATATCCGCCTTTTATAAAAATATCTATAATATCAATCAGACGTGATTTAATACTTCCTTTTCCTGCTCTTGCATTAAAAATAAACAGTAATTTTTTTTCCATACGTCTTTCTCCTATAGAACTTTACTTTTCTAGTTGATAGAACACCACTTTGTACAAGTATAAAATCAGAATAATACAAAAAAGAACATACAATTCCGGTGCAGCCATACTGTTACCGGAGGTATGTTCTTTTTACTTCAGCCTAAGGCTGCATTATCTTTTCAATTTGTCCACAACTGAAATTATACTAATTCTAATACAACTTCCATTGCTGCATCGCCCTTACGTGGTCCGATTTTGATGATTCTTGTGTAACCACCGTTACGGTCAGCGTATTTTGGAGCGATTTCTGTAAACATTTTATCTACCATGTCTACGTCTTTTGTGTTTTTCTTTTTACCAGCAGCAGTTGTTGGAACTTCTTTTACTGGGTAGAAAACTTTTAACATCTGTCTTCTGGCATGTAATCTGGACGGAGCATCTTTTTTGATTTCTTTCTGAACTTCGTCATATACAGTTACTTTTTTACCATCAACAACTTCTTTTACTCTTTTTCCATTTTCGTCTTTACGAGCAACTTTTGCAGTTACTGTAACAGTTTCAAAGTTGTCTTTTTCTTTCACTGCCATTGCAATAAGACCTTCAGCGATTTTGCGAACTTCTTTTGCTCTGGTTTCAGTTGTAACGATTTTTCCATGATATAACAGGCTTGTTACCTGGCTTCTCAGTAACGCTTTTCTCTGGTCAGATGTTCTGCCTAATTTTCTATATTTAGCCATTTTAATATTTCCTCCATTTGTGGAACAATGAGCCATGCTTCTTCGGTCTTACTGGCTCATTGCTTATATTCCATAAATTCTCTGTACTTGGTTTACTCATCACTTGGGTTCAACTGTAAACCTAACTCTTTTAATTTTGCAAGTACTTCTTCAAGTGATTTACGTCCAAGGTTACGAACTTTCATCATATCATCTGAAGTACGGTTGCAAAGTTCTTCTACTGTATTAATGCCTGCACGTTTTAAGCAGTTATAAGAACGAACAGATAACTCTAATTCATCAATGTTCATTTCAAGAACTTTTTCTTTTTCATTATCTTCTTTCTCAATCATGACCTCTGCTGTTTTTGCACTTTCAGAAAGGTCAATAAAGAGGCTTAAATGCTCGCTCAGGACTTTTGCTGCAAGACTGACTGCCTCATCAGCATCCAAAGTACCATTGGTATAAATATCCAGTGTCAGTTTATCAAAGTCTGTAACCTGTCCAACACGGGTATTTTCAACAGTCATATTTACACGCTCTACCGGAGTATAAATTGCATCAACTGCAATCACACCAATCGGCATGTCGTCCGTTTTTCCTTTATCAGAGCTAACATATCCACGACCTTTTGTAATTGTAAGTTCTGCATTAAACTTGCATCCTGCTCCACCATTTAATGTAGCAATTACCTGATCCGGATTCAGGATTTCAATATCCTGATCTGCCTGGATATCTGCGCCCTTAACAACGCCTTCTCCATCAAACTCAATATATGCAGTTTTTGGTTCTGCGCTGTCACTTGTGTTCTTAATTGCCAGGTTTTTCAGATTCATGATAATCTCTGTCATATCTTCTTTTACACCTGGAATGGAACTGAATTCATGCAGAACACCATCAATTTTAACCTGGCTTACAGCAGCACCTGGTAAGGAAGAAAGCATAATTCTTCTTAAAGAGTTGCCGAGTGTAATACCATAACCTCTTTCAAGTGGTTCCACAACAAATTTCCCATATCTCTTATCATCAGACATTTCTGTGATTTGAATTTTGGGTTTGTTAAAATCGAACATGCAAAGCCCTCCTTGCTACGTGCATCTTATTTAGAATATAATTCGACGATTAACATCTCATCAACTGGTACGTCGATTTCTTCTCTTGTAGGAAGTGCTTTCACTTCACCTTTCAGAGCTTCCTGATCAACATCTAACCAAGCCGGTACAAGACGTCCGCCTGTTACTTCCACGATATCTTTGTATCTCTGGGAAGATTTACATTTTTCTTTGATTTCGATAACATCGCCAACTTTTACAAGGTAAGATGGGATATTAACCTGTTTTCCGTTAACCATTACATGTTTGTGGTCAACAATCTGTCTAGCTTCTTTTCTTGTTCTGGCAAGACCAAGACGGAAAACTACATTGTCCAGACGAGTTTCCAGCATAATCATCAGGTTTTCACCAGTCTGACCCTGTTTCTGGTCAGCTTTTTTATAGTAGTTACGGAAAGGTTTTTCCAGAACACCATAGATGAATTTTGCTTTCTGTTTTTCTCTTAACTGAAGTCCGTATTCGGACATTTTTCTATTTGCTCTTTTTAACTGTCTTGTTGATTTTTTGTCAATTCCTAAATAAATCGGATCAAGACCAAGGGATCTACATCTTTTAAGAACTGGTACTCTATTCACTGCCATGATTAATTAACCTCCTAATTAGACTCTTCTACGTTTTGGTGGACGGCAACCGTTATGTGGTACCGGTGTTACGTCGCAGATGCTTGTAACTTCCAGACCGCAAGCAGACAGCGCACGGATTGCTGCTTCTCTTCCTGAACCTGGTCCTTTTACGAAAACGTCAACAGTCTTAAGACCATGAATTAATGCTGCTTTTGTAGCAGTCTCTGCAGCCATCTGTGCTGCATAAGGAGTAGATTTCCTTGAACCTTTAAATCCCAGACCACCTGCACTTGCCCATGATAAAGCATTTCCTTCAGCATCTGTCAATGTAACGATTGTATTGTTGAAAGATGACTGGATATGTGCCTGTCCGCGTTCAACGTTTTTCTTAACACGCTTTTTTGTCACTTTTTTTGTAACTTTAGCCATTTCTAAACTAACCTACTTTCTCAAATATTTCAAATCATCATGTTATCATTTGCTTTAATTTTTCATCTAAAATTTAAAGCTTAATTATTTTTTCTTATTAGCAACAGTTCTCTTCGGACCTTTTCTTGTTCTGGCATTTGTTTTTGTCTTCTGTCCACGAACAGGAAGTCCTTTTCTATGACGGATTCCTCTGTAGCATCCGATTTCCTGTAATCTCTTGATGTTAAGAGCGATTTCTCTTCTTAAATCACCTTCTACATTGATGTTTAATTCATCAATTGCATCACGGATTTTACCAACTTCTTCGTCAGTTAAATCTCTGCAACGAGTATCAGGATTAATTCCTGCCTGCTCTAAGATACGGTCAGCACTTGTTCTACCAATTCCGTAGATATAAGTCAGACCAATTTCAACACGTTTTTCTCTTGGTAAGTCTACACCAGCTATACGAGCCATGTACTTGTTCCTCCATTGTTCTAATAAATATTGTTCCTAATTGAGACACATTGAAAATGACGGTTTCATGTGTCCAGCCGCAAATAAATTTTACGCAGCCTTTCCGAATCATACAGTCCGGTATTAAGCAATATTCTGCAATCATCCTCTCGGTAGGACGACAAACGTGATAATATTACTATATTTAATCAGTATAAACAACGCATCCACGTGGTTCATACTGCAGCCGCACTAAAATAAAACTACACAAACTTTTTCTCGTCTAATTAACCCTGACGCTGTTTGTGTTTCGGGTTTTCACAGATAATTCTGATGCTACCTTTTCTTTTGATAACTTTGCATTTTTCGCAAATCGGTTTTACAGATGCTCTTACCTTCACGGAATAACCCTCCTTTCGTATTTTTGCTGTGCTCTGATTCGAGGGCAAAAACGCCCGAGCACAAAAGTACGCTTTATATAATAGCACTACTTACACAAGATTGCAAGTGTTTTTTTCAAATTTTTAGCTGCATATCTTTGTACTTTTTTCAGTACAGATATGCAGCTATTTTTGTCTGTAATCTTATTTATCTCTCCAGATAATTCTGCCTTTGCTCAAATCATACGGAGACATTTCAATTGTTACTTTATCTCCCGGAAGAATTCGAATAAAGTTCATTCTCAGTTTTCCACTGATATGAGCCAGAATTACGTGTTTGTTTTCCAGTTCCACTTTGAACATTGCATTTGGTAATTTTTCCAGCACTGTTCCTTCTACTTCAATAACATCTGCTTTTGACATAAATCAAACCTCCTGTCCGCTTTTGCGGTTTTTCAATACTCTCTTGATGCGCTCATTTGTTAATTTACTTCCCTCATCGAGAAGTTTCTGGATTTCGGGAGCAATTTCATAGGCGACCTGAATATGTTTTACTTTTTTCTTTTTCTGGTTTTCAATTGTACGGATTTTTCCATCTGCCAGATAAACATATTCACCTTCTGCTTTCATTATCATGTATCTTTTTCCTGTATCATGACCGGCAAGTGATACAGCCGTCATTCCGGTTCCAAGTTTTTTCATCAAACCGAACCTCCTATTTTGTAAAAGTGAGAATTTCCGGCTCACCATCCGTAATTAATACAGTATTTTCATAATGTGCTGAAAGGGAGCCATCCTCTGTTACAACGGTCCAGTCATCGTCTAACCATTCTACATCGGCTCTGCCCTGATTAATCATTGGTTCAATCGCAAGAGTCATTCCTGCCTGCAGTTTCAGTCCTCTTCGTCTCTGACGGAAATTCGGAATTTCAGGGTCTTCATGAAGACTTGTTCCGATTCCGTGTCCAACTAGATCGCGCACGACTCCGTAACCGAATTTTTCTGCATAAGCACCGATTGCTGCGGAGATTTCATATAAATGATTTCCTGCTTTTGCAAATTTAATTCCTTCAAAGAAACTCTGTCTGGTTACATCAATGAGCTGTTGTGCTTCTTTTGATATTGTTCCTACAGCATGTGTTCTTGCTGCATCTGAATGATATCCCTGATAAATCAGACCTGCATCCAGACTTACAATATCACCATCCTGAAGAATTCTGTTTGCTTTTGGAATTCCATGGACTACTTCATCATTAACTGAGACACAGATGGATGCCGGATATCCATTATAATGAAGGAAGTTTGGAATACATCCCATCTGACGGATAATCTTTTCACCTAACTGGTCAATCTCAAGAGTAGAAACTCCTGGACGGATGAAGTTTTCAAGTTCATCGTGTACCTGCTCTAAAAGCCTTCCGGCTTCACGCATTTTTTCAATTTCTCTGGCAGTTTTTATCGTTACTGACATTTTTACGCTCCTAAAATCTCGACGATTGCCTGGAATACATCTTCCATATCAACAGTACCGTCTACTTCTTTTAACACACCGGATTTTGTATAGTAATCAATTAACGGCTGTGTCTGGTCATGGTAAACTCCAAGGCGTTTCTGTACGGTCTCCGGTTTGTCATCGTCTCTTAACACTAATTTTTCACCGCAGGCATCGCAGACTCCATCCACTTTTGTCGGATTGTATTTAATATGATAAGTTGCACCGCATCCAACGCAGGCTCTTCTTCCTGACATACGGTTTACAATGTTTTCATCCGGAACTTCCACATCAATTGCAAAATCCACTTTTTCTCCTCTTTTTTCAAGAGCAGCGTCCAGGCATTCTGCCTGCGGAATGGTTCTTGGGAAGCCATCTAAGATATAACCGTCTTTACAGTCATCCTGTCCAACACGGTCAATTACTAAATCTACCGTTAATTCATCCGGAACTAACAGACCCTGGTCCATATAAGTTTTTGCTTTTTTACCAAGCTCTGTTCCGTTTTTGATATTTGCACGGAAAATATCTCCTGTAGAAATATGAGGAATATGATATTTTTCTGCAATTTTCTTTGCCTGTGTACCTTTTCCGGCACCAGGTGCCCCCAACATAATAATTTTCATATGCTTTTCCCTTTCTGTAATGCTTTTTACTCTTTTTTTACATTTTCCTTATATAGCATTTTAGTGCACCCACAAAAAGTGGGTACACTTCCATAATGTTATGCCTATTCACTTAAAAAACCTTTATAATTGCGTACCAACATACGTGATTCAATTTGTTTAAGAGTTTCCAGTACAACACCGACTACGATGATGATGGAAGTTCCGCCAAATGAAACATTTGCACCGAATACACCGTTGAAGAAAAACGGAATAACTGCTACAATTGTAAGTCCGGCAGCTCCAATAAAGATAATGTAATTCAAGATATTCTCGAGATACTCCTGTGTTGGCTTTCCAGGACGAATTCCAGGAATAAAGCCACCCTGCTTTTTCATGTTATCTGCAACTTCCATCGGATTAAATGTGATAGAAGTATAAAAATAAGCAAAGAAAATAACAAGTACGATATAAAGAATAAGACCAATTGAATATACCGGTTCATCCGGATTAAACCAATTACTGGAAGAAAGTCCTTTTAAAATCTTGCTTCCGATTCCTGTACCGTTGCCTTTATTTAAAAAGCTGGCGATAATAACCGGAAAAGACATCAAAGAAGAAGCAAAAATGATTGGAATAACACCGGCAGTATTTACTTTCAGTGGAATATTGCTGGACTGTCCACCCATCATTTTTCTTCCTACCATTTTCTTGGAATATTGAACTGGTATTCTTCTTTCTGCACCATTCAGGATAAGTACCATAACGACTACCAAAATAATGATTGCCGCTATAATGATTACTGACAAACCACCTCTTGCGATGGTTTTGCCTTTTACGAATTTGTCAAACAAAGTAACCAAATCACTTGGTATTCTGGAAACGATGTTAATCATAAGTACGATAGAAATACCATTTCCTACACCTTTTTCCGTAATCTGCTCGCCAATCCACATTAACATAGCAGAACCGGCTGTCAAAGTGGCAACCGCAACAACTACGCTTGTGAAATTCATGTTTGTAAGCCATCCTCTGTTTCCAAATCCGATTGCCATTGTAACGGACTGGAACAGCGCTAAAGCTATTGTCACATAACGAGTGATGGCAGTCATTTTCTTTCTGCCCTCTTCTCCATCACGCTGCATTTCTTCCAGCTTCGGAATTGCAATTGTCAAAAGCTGAATGATAATGGATGATGTAATGTACGGTGTAATACTCAATGCAAAAATAGACATGGTCTCGAAAGAGCCACCTGTAAATGCATTGAAAAAGTTAAACGCATCGTTTGACTGATTTGCAAACAATTGTTTAAAGAAATCTCTGTCAACGCCCGGTATTGGCAGCTGTGAGCCAATACGGACGATAACAAGCATTAACACTACATAGTAAATTCGACGTCTTACATCTTTTATCTTAAAAGCATTTTTAAGAGTCTCAAGCATTAGATCACCTCGACAGTTCCACCTGCAGCTTCAATTTTTGTTTTAGCGCTTTCACTTACAGCGTTAACTTTTACATTAACTTTCTTTGTAACTTCACCGTTACCAAGAAGTTTAACGCCATCTCCAAGACGAGAGATTGCACCTGAAGCAAGTAATGCTGCCGGTGTTACCTCAGCTCCGTCTTCGAATCTGTTTAATTCGCTTACGTTGATTGCAACGATATCTTTAGAATTTCTACATTTGAAGCCTCTCTTAGGAAGTCTTCTGTATAAAGGCATCTGACCACCTTCAAAACCTGGTCTCTTAGCGCCTGAACGTGCTTTCTGACCTTTATGGCCTTTACCTGCTGTTTTACCATTTCCTGAACCATGTCCACGACCTCTTCTGAAGTTGTCGCTCTGTCTGGAACCTTCAGCTGGTTTTAAGTTTGATAAATCCATGATGGCACCTCCTTCTTAATAATTAGATTTCTTCTACTTTAACCATGTGTCTTACCTGACGAATCATACCACGAACAGATTCATTATCAGGCATTTCCACTGTTTTGTTTAATTTTCTTAAACCTAAAGCTTCTACTGTTTTTTTGTTTTTCGGAACAGCACCGATTGTAGATTTCACCAGAGTGATTCTTAATTTATCTGCCATTTTTCAGTCCTCCTATGCAAAAATCTCGTCAACGGATTTTCCACGAAGTCTTGCTACTTCTTCCGGAGTCTTTAACTGACTTAAACCTGCGATGGTAGCCAGAACTACGTTCTGTTTGTTACGGGAACCCATACATTTTGTACGGATGTTTTTGATACCTGCAAGTTCGATTACCGCACGAGCCGGACCACCAGCGATAACACCAGTACCTTCCGGAGCTTTCTTCAGAAGCATTTCAGCGCTTCCGAATTTACCGATGAAGTCATGAGTGATACTTCCGTTTTCGTCTCTTGCTACTGTAACTAATTTTTTCATAGCGTCTTCTTTTCCTTTGCGGATTGCTTCCGGAATTTCTGCCGCTTTGCCTAAACCAGCGCCAACGTGTCCGTTGCCGTCACCGACAACTACTAAAGCTGTGAATCGGAAGTTACGACCACCTTTAACAACCTTGGTTACGCGCTTGATTGATACTACTTTTTCTTCTAATTCAAGCTGACTAGCATCAATAATAGTACGTTTCATGTGTTCATTTCCTCCCTTATTAGAATTCTAACCCAGCTTCTCTTGCTGCGTCTGCTAATGCTTTGATTTTTCCCTGATATATAAAGCCACCTCTATCAAAGACAACTTCTTTGATTCCTGCTTCAACTGCTTTCTTACCGATTACAGTTCCTAAATATGCTGCTGCATCAACGTTATTGGTTTTTTCTAATTCTGCTTTTACTTCTTTCTGAGTAGTAGAAGCGGAAACCAGAGTTTTTCCAATGGTATCGTCAATAATCTGAGCATACATATGATTATTGCTGCGGAAAACTGCTAAACGCGGAGTTGTAGCTGTACCGCTCAGATGATTACGTAATCTTCTATGCTTTTTTGCGCGAACTTTCGCTCTTGATACTTTACTAACCATTTTTGCACTCTCCTTAATTATTTCTTACCAGTTTTACCAACTTTACGTCTGATAACTTCATCAGCATATTTAATACCTTTACCTTTGTAAGGTTCCGGTCTTCTCTTATCTCTGATTTCAGCAGCGTACTGGCCAACTTTTTCTTTATCAATACCTTTAACAACGATCTTGTTTCCATCAACTGTAGATTCAAGACCTTCTGGGTCTTCCATTTCTACCGGATGAGAATATCCTAAAGAAAGAACAAGTTTCTTTCCCTGTTTCTGAGCTCTGTAACCTACACCGTTAACTTCCAGAGTTTTTTCATATCCCTGGCTTACACCGATTACCATGTTCTGAATCAGTGTTCTTGTTAATCCGTGTAAGGATTTCATTTTCTTTAAATCGTTTGGTCTTGTAACAACTACCTGACCATCTTCTAATTTGATTGACATTTCTGTTGGTAACGCTTTTTCAAGTGTTCCTTTTGGACCTTTTACAGTCACTACATTGTTCTCAGCAATTTTAACTTCTACGCCTGCCGGAACTTCTACTGGATGTCTTCCGATACGTGACATTCTTAATTTCCTCCTTACTTAAATTTTCGGAAAGGCCTATTATGGTTCCTCTCTGTTTTCAGTACTTCTTAGTCTGCTGTACTTAGCTTAGATTACCAAACAAATGCTAATACTTCGCCGCCTACATGCAGTTTTCTTGCTTCTTTGTCTGTAATAACGCCCTGGTTTGTAGACAGAATAGCAATACCCAGTCCACCCAGAACTCTAGGAATTTCCTGGCTTCCCGCATATACACGGAGACCTGGTTTAGAAATTCTCTTAAGACCTGTGATAATTTTTTCGTTCTTGTCTGCACCGTATTTCAGTGTGATATGGATTGTTTTGAATACTCCATCTTCAAGAACTTCGTATTTTGTAATATATCCTTCTTTTAAAAGGATTTCTGCGATAGCAAGTTTCATTTTAGATGCCGGAACATCTACTGTGTCATGTTTTGCAGTGTTTGCATTACGAATTCTAGTAAGCATATCTGCGATTGGATCGCTCATTGTCATGATAGTTTCCTCCTATAATTTAGACTTTTCATGTGAAATTAATAATTTATATTGTAACGACCCGGCACTAAGTGAAGTCTGCCGTAAGGCAGAGACTTCTCTTAAGTGGCTTATGGTCACTTACTTACATTTTCGGCTTACCAGGAAGCTTTTTTAACTCCCGGGATCTGACCTTTGTATGCTAATTCACGGAAACAAATTCTGCAGATTCCGTATTTTCTTAAATAAGCATGTGGACGTCCACAGATTCTGCAACGATTGTATTCTCTTGTGGAGAATTTCTGTTTACGCTGCTGTTTTACTTTCATTGCTGTTTTAGCCATGAATTTTCCCTCCTATAATTATTTTGCGAATGGCATGTTAAATAATGTCAATAATTCACGGGCTTCTTCGTCTGTCTTTGCAGTTGTAACGAAAATGATATCCATACCTCTTACTTTATCGACTTTATCATATTCCACTTCCGGGAAAATTAACTGCTCTTTGATTCCGAGTGCGTAGTTACCTCTTCCATCGAATGCGTTAGGATTAACGCCGCGGAAGTCACGTACTCGTGGCAGTGCTAAGTTAATAAGGCGGTCTGCAAATTCATACATTTTTTCGCCTCTTAAGGTTACTTTACAACCAATCGGCATACCTTCACGAATTTTGAAGTTTGCGATTGAATTTTTAGCTTTTGTTGTAACAGCTTTCTGACCTGTAATTAATTCCATATCAGCTACAGCTGCGTCTAACAGTTTAGCGTTATCTTTGGCTTCACCTACACCCATGTTAACAACGATTTTGTCGAGTTTCGGCACTTCCATGATATTCTTATAACCAAACTTTTTGATCATAGCGTCTACGATCTCATTTTTGTATGTTTCTTTCAGTCTGCTCACTTTAAATGGCCTCCTCTCTTATTAATCGATTACTTTGCCTGTAGTTTTGGCGAAACGTACTTTCTTGTCACCTTCCATTTTGAAGCCAATACGAGTTGCTTTGCCTTCATGCATAACCATTACGTTAGATGCATCAAGCCATGCTTCTTTCTCTACAATACCGCCCTGCTGATTTGCCATGGATGGTTTTGTGTGTTTTGTGACCATATTTACGCCTTCTACCAGAACAGCACCTTTTTTCGGATTAACAGAGATTACTTTTCCTTCTTTGTCTTTATCTTTACCAGCGATAACTTTAACAGTATCACCTTTTTTAATTTTAAATGTTGACATCAGGTACCTCCTATAATACTTCCGGAGCTAAGGAAACAATTTTCATAAACTGTTTATCACGAAGCTCTCTAGCTACTGGTCCAAAAATACGAGTTCCTTTTGGTGTTTTATCATCTTTGATGATTACAGCAGCGTTTTCATCGAACTTGATGTAAGAACCGTCTTTACGACGAACTCCTTTTACAGTACGAACTACAACAGCTTTAACTACATCACCTTTTTTAACAACGCCACCTGGTGTTGCATCTTTAACAGTAGCAACGATTACATCACCGATGTTCGCATATCTTCTTGTAGAACCACCCATAACACGGATGCAGAGGATTTCTTTTGCACCTGTATTGTCAGCGACTCTAAGTCTACTTTCCTGTTGAATCATGCTTAGATTCCTCCTTACGAATTATTTAGCTCTTTCTACTACTTCAACAAGTCTCCATCTCTTATCTTTAGAGAGCGGTCTTGTTTCCATAACTTTTACAGTATCACCGATATGACATGTGTTTTCTTCATCATGTGCTTTCAGTTTATATGTTCTCTTCACGATTTTTTTGTAAAGAGGATGTTTTACATGGTCTTCGATAGCTACAACGATAGTTTTATCCATCTTATCGCTTACTACTTTACCAACACGTGTTTTTCTAAGATTTCTTTCCACGATTATGCCTCCTTAATTATTCGCTGTGTTTGCCTTCTGAGCAATCAGTGTCTGAATTCTGGCAATATTTCTGCGAACCTCTTTGATTCTGCTTGTATTGTCTAATTGATTGGTTGCATTCTGAAATCTCAAATTAAAGAGTTCCTTTTTAGCAGCTACTAATTCTTCCTGTAATTCTGCAGCTGATTTTGTCTTTAAATCTTCTACATAATTTTTAATTTTCACTGTTATCACCGCCTTCTAAGTCTGCACGAGAAACGATTTTACATTTACATGGTAACTTGTGCATAGCAAGACGCAATGCTTCGCGAGCTGTTTCTTCCGGAACGCCTGCGATTTCGAACATTACTCTGCCTGGCTTTACAACTGCTACCCAGTATTCTAAGGCACCTTTACCGGAACCCATACGTGTTTCTGCTGGTTTTGCTGTTACAGGTTTATCTGGGAAAATTTTAATCCAAACTTTACCACCACGTTTGATATAACGTGTCATAGCAACACGGGCTGCTTCGATCTGGTTGGAACGAATCCAGCATGGTTCTGTAGAAACCAAACCGAATTCACCGTAATTGATTTTATTTCCTCTAGTTGCTTTTCCTCTCATGGTACCGCGGAATTGTTTACGACGTTTTACTCTTTTTGGCATTAACATAATTATTTATCGCTCCCTTCCTTAGTTCCTTTAGTTGGAAGTACTTCGCCATTGTAGATCCATGCTTTAACACCAACTTTACCATAAGTTGTGTCAGCTTCGGCGAAACCGTAATCGATATCTGCTCTTAATGTCTGAAGCGGGATATTTCCTTCGCTGTAGAACTCTGTACGAGCCATATCAGCACCACCAAGACGTCCGGATACGGATGTTTTGATACCTTTTGCTCCTGCTTTCATTGTTCTGGACATTGTAGATTTCATTGCACGACGGAAAGAAATACGATTCTCTAACTGAAGTGCGATGTTTTCAGCTACTAACTGAGCATCTTTATCTGGTCTTTTTACTTCTTTAATGTCTACAATTAATTTTTTATCTGTATATTTCTGTAATTCAGCTTTCACTTTTTCGATTTCTGAACCGCCTTTACCGATTACAACACCTGGTTTAGCAGTATAGATAATCACTTTAACTCTGTCAGATGCTCTTTCGATTTCGATTTTAGAAACACCTGCGCTGTATAATTTCTTTTTCAGGAAAGTTCTGATGTTGTAGTCTTCAACTAAGTTATCAGCGAAATCTCCTTCAGCGTACCATTTGGAATCCCAATCTTTGATAACGCCGACTCTCAGTCCATGTGGGTTAACTTTCTGTCCCATGATAGTCCTCCTTATCTCTCATCCAACACAACGGTAATGTGGCAGTTTCTCTTTTCGATTCTGTATGCTCTACCCTGTGCTCTTGGTTTGATTCTCTTCATGGTCGGTGCTTTGTTAGCGTAGCACTCTGCAACATAAAGGTTCTCTGGGTTCATTCCATTATTGTTTTCAGCATTAGCAACTGCTGATTCAAGTAATTTTTTGATTACGCTGGAAGCGTATCTTGGGTTGTATGTTAAGATACCAAGTGCTGTCTGAACATCTTTTCCACGAATTACATCCAGTACATAGCAAGCTTTCTGTACGGACATTCTAGCGTAGGATAATTTTGCAGACGGTCTTGTATCTTTATTAGCATTTCTTGCTCTTTTGATCTGACTTCTATGTCCTTTAGCCATGATAAAAGCCTCCTTCTAAAATATTAGCGAACACCTGATTTTTTCTCGTCTTTGCCGTGTCCTCTGTATGTTCTGGTTGCAACAAACTCTCCGAGTTTATGTCCAACCATATCTTCTGTAACATATACCGGCACATGTTTTCTTCCGTCATGGACAGCAATTGTATGTCCAACGAATGAAGGGAAGATTGTAGAACGACGTGACCAGGTCTTAATAACTGTTTTATCTCCAGCAGCATTCATAGCATCTACTTTTTTCAGTAAGCTTTCATCTGCGAAAGGTCCTTTTTTTAATGAACGAGCCATTAGTCTTACCTCCTTATTTTGCTAATGTTTTACCATCTCTTCTTCTTACAATATACTTGTTAGACTGTTTGTTTTTCTTTCTTGTCTTCAAGCCAAGAGCCGGTTTACCCCATGGAGTACATGGACCTGGACGGCCGATACCGGTCTTACCTTCACCACCACCATGTGGATGGTCATTCGGGTTCATTACAGAACCACGAACTGTAGGTCTGATACCCATGTGACGTTTACGTCCTGCTTTACCAATGTTGATAAGGCTGTGCTCGCCATTTCCTACTACACCAATAGTAGCACGGCAGTTAATCGGAACCATTCTCATTTCGCCTGATGGCAGACGAAGTGTAGCGTATTTGCCTTCTTTAGCCATTAACTGTGCACCGTTACCAGCGGAACGAACTAACTGTCCACCTTTTCCGGCGTACATTTCAATATTGTGAACCATTGTACCAACCGGGATTTCAGAAAGCGGTAAGCAGTTACCAACACGGATTTCAGCGTTTGCTCCGTTCATAACTTTCATACCAACTTTAAGTCCTTCTGGTGCAAGGATATATGCTTTTTCACCGTCAGCGTAGCAGATTAATGCAATGTTTGCTGTTCTGTTCGGGTCATATTCGATTGTTTTAACTGTTGCCGGAATATCATCTTTCTTTCTCTTGAAGTCGATGATTCTGTATTTTCTTCTGCTTCCGCCACCGCGGTGTCTTACTGTAATTTTACCCTGATTATTACGTCCAGCGTTTTTATTTAAGGACACTACCAGAGACTTCTCAGGTGTTGCTGTTGTGATTTCTGTGAAATCAGAACCTGTCATGTGTCTTCTGGAAGGTGTATATGGGTTATAAGATTTAATTCCCATTACTGTCTCTCCTTTCATTGTAACGCCGTAAGCGTTGTGTACCAACGCATCCTGGCGTTTGTTGCCTGCAGTTAAATATTGGATTACTTTTTCTTAACTGCACTTTTCATATTTTCAGTCAAACTCTTAATCTTATAAACCTTCAAAGATTTCAATATCTTTGCTGTCTTCTGTAAGAGTTACAATAGCTTTTTTAGTTTTAGCTGTTTTACCAAATGTCATACCACGTCTTTTTGTTTTACCATCAAGGTTCATAGTATTTACATTTTTAACTTTTGTTCCTTCGAACATTTTTTCTACAGCTTCTTTAATCATGGATTTGTTTGCTTCTGTATGAACAAGGAAAGTATATTTCTTTTCGCCCATAGCAGCCATGCTCTTTTCTGTAACGATTGGTTTCAGAATTACATCATAATACTGTACGTTTGCCATTATGCGTATACCTCCTCAATTGAAGCTACAGCAGATTTTGTCAGGATTAAAGTGTTGTATTTCAGGATATCAAATACGTTGATTGTATTTGTGTATGCTGTTACAACATCCGGAATATTTCTTGTAGATAAAACTACGTTTTTGTTCTCTTCGTTAAGAACTACTAATGCTTTAGAAACATTCAGGTTATTTAATACTGTCTGCATTGCTTTTGTTTTTGCTTCATCTAATGTTAAATCTTCAAGAACGATTAATTTGTTTTCCTGTACTCTGCTTGTTAAAGCGGATTTCAGAGCCAGTCTTCTTTCTTTTTTGTTCATTTTAATGCTGTAATCTCTCGGTACTGGAGCGAATACAACACCACCGCCTGTCCACTGCGGAGATCTTGTTGAACCCTGTCTTGCATGACCTGTTCCTTTCTGTCTCCACGGTTTTCTTCCACCGCCACTAACTTCAGAACGTGTTTTAGCTTTCTGAGTTCCCTGACGATTATTTGCAAGCTGACGAACAACAGCTAAGTGCACTAAATGGTCGTTGATTTCAACGCCAAACACTGCATCGTTTAATTCCATTGTTCCAACTTCTTTGCCTTCCATATTATAAACAGATACGTTTGCCATCTGTGTGTTCCTCCTTTCCAACGAAAACTTTATTTAACAGTCTTAACTGTTTCTTTGATTGTTACTAAGGATTTCTTAGGTCCCGGTACAGAGCCTTTTACAAGAATCAGATTGTTTTCTGCATCTACGCTTACAACTTCAAGATTCTGAACTGTTACTTTAACATGTCCCATCTGTCCTGGCATTTTTTTGCCTTTGAATACTTTACTTGGGTCAGATGCAGCACCGTTAGAACCTGCATGACGATGGTATTTAGAACCGTGAGCCATAGGTCCTCTGGACTGTCCATGTCTTTTGATTGCGCCCTGGAAACCTTTACCTTTGCTGATTGCAGTTGCGTCAACTTTGTCTCCTGCTGCAAAAACATCGCATTTGATTTCCTGTCCGAGTGCCATTTCTTCAGCACCTTCCAGTTTGAATTCTCTTACGAATCTTTTGTAGGAAACACCAGCTTTATCAAAGTGTCCTTTCACTGGTTTGTTAACAAGTTTTTCTCTCTTGTCAGCGAAACCAACCTGTACTGCACTGTAACCATCATTGTCCTGTGTTTTAACCTGTGTTACTACACATGGACCAGCCTGCAATACAGTTACTGGAGTTAAAACTCCGTCTTCGTTGAAGATTTGAGTCATTCCGACTTTAGTAGCTAAAATTGCTTTCTTCATTGTTTACCTCCTGTGATTCTACAGCGGATTACACTGTGTTGTGCAATCATCCTAGACAGAAAGTTAATATATTTATATCAACCTTGTAAGGATAATTTCTCTTTAAAAAATTATTTCTGTTTCATCTTGATATCGATGGAAACACCAGCCGGCATCTCTAAACGAGACAGGGCATCAACAGTTTTCTGTGTTGGTGTGATGATATCAATCAGTCTTTTATGAGTTCTCTGCTCGAACTGTTCTCTGGAATCTTTGTATTTGTGTACCGCACGTAAGATTGTTACTACTTCTTTTTTAGTAGGAAGCGGAACCGGTCCACTCACAGTTGCTCCATTCTTTTTAACAGTTTCGATAATTTTGCTTGCAGACGCATCTACTAACTGATGATCATAAGCTTTTAAAGTGATTCTCATTACTTGACTTGCCATAAAAAAAGTCTCCTCCTTTTCGCACTTTATAAGTAGTACGACAAGCGGCGACTGTACACATTCCCGTGTGTGTCATCTCATTTCTGCACACACTCCCACATACCCGTGGTAAGTCTTCAAGATTTTGTACAGTGACTTGTCGTCAGTTTCCTAACATGACATTCGCTCCACGGAAAACCTGCCTTTGTGGCAGCAACCTCGCGCTTCATAGCTATCAATGTCACAGCAAGGATGAGTATACACGATTCTGCAAAATAATGCAAGAGGTTTTTTTAATTTTTTTATTTTTTTTTTGAATACAAGAAAAGATTGATCTGGCAAAGTTTTTCTGCGAAACAAAAAAAGAGAGTCGAAACTCTCTTTCTTCGCTTCTATGCTTCTTATATTATATATAGAAACATTTTAGAATAAATTTGTATAATCCAAAAGCGTCACCTTATTATCTGAATCTTCAATTACTTCTGGATGGTCACCATGTGCCTGTGCATTTCTTAAAAGCTCTTCTACCGATGGACTCGGAAGAACTTCCTCTAATTTTGGTTCTTCTTCGGATTCTGAATTTTCCTCTTCCTGAACGGCTTCTGATTTTTCAGCTTTCATTTCGGCAATCTCAGTTTCTAATGCTTCTTCAATTTTTGCCTCCAGCCCAATGGTATCTTCATTCTCTTTAGATTTTACTTCTTCTGCCTTTGGTTCTTCTGTTTGAACTAAAGTTTCACCAGCAGGCTCCTCTTGTGTTGCTTCCACTGACTCTCCTGCGGTTTCTTTTTCTGCTGTTTCTTCTACAGCAGGTTTTTCTACTGTTTCCCCTGATTCTAAAATTTCTGGCTTTAACAGTTCTGGTTCTAACACCTGTGTTTTTGCACCGGCAGTTTCTTTTCCATCTGCCAGCACTGCTGTTCCCTTTTCTACCATCTCTATTGCATCCTGTAAATGTGAATTTTCATCTGATTCCGGATTCTGCTCAGATTCTGCCTGACTGTTCTGTACTT
>JAIIAN010000225.1 GCA_022717655.1 Bacillota bacterium
AACGTTACATGTAACGTTACAGTAACGCAAGGTAACGCACTAGAAGAAGATATAGATAAAGATATAGATAAAGATAAGAATAAGAGTATATCTAAAAAATCTCCCCGCCATAAACACGGCGAATATCAAAACGTGCTGCTGTCTGATGATGATCTGGAAAAGCTGAAAGCTGAATTCCCTGCTGATTGGGACCGGCGTATACAGCGCCTGTCTGAATATATGGCTTCCAGTGGCAAGAGCTATAAAAACCACCTTGCTACTATCCGTAATTGGGCAAGGCGCGACAAACCGGCTGCAAAGGCAGCTGCAAAGCCTGCGGGCGGCGAAGATATGACTGATTTGGACAAATACTTTTAGGAAGGTGAGCACATGGAAAACATAACGGAGGTTTTAATGGAATCTATTGCGAAGGCGGAAAAAATGATTGCAGCAGAAGAACCAGCGCCGGGTGATTACGAAAAAGATGGCCTGCTTTACTGCGGTAAATGCCATACGCCAAAAGAGTTCCGCGGCAGCTTCCTGGGCATGGTCAAGGTAGTGCCGTGCCTCTGCCGGTGCAGATCCGAAAAATTGGCGGCAGAAGAACAGCAGCGCAAAGCTGAAAAGCGGCAGGCGCGCATCAAACAGCACCGCAGGGCAAGTTTCCTTGAAAGCGATATGCAGCATTGGAACTTTGCAGCTGATGACGGTGCGGACCCGCGCATAATGAGAGCTGCTAAAAACTACGTTGGCAACTTTACGCAGTTCCGAGAGCGGGGCAAAGGCCTGCTGCTGTATGGTGGTGTGGGAACCGGCAAGACTTTTGCTGCAGCCTGCATCGCTAATGCCCTGATAGATTCCGGCAGAACCTGTCTGATGACCAACTTTGCGCGGGTACTGAATACCTTGTGGAGCATTGAGGAAAAACAAGCCTATATCGACAGCTTCAATCAGTTCGACCTGCTGGTTCTGGATGATTTAGGTGCGGAACGCCGTAGCGAATACGCTCAGGAGCAGGTATTCAATGTGATTGATGCACGGTATAGAGCAAAGCTGCCTATGATTATTACAACCAACCTGAGTATAGACGAAATCAAAAAGCCTGACAGCATCGGCAACAGCCGTATCTATGACAGAGTGTTGGAGATGTGCCATCCGGTAGAAGTAACCGGTAAGAGCCGTCGCCGCCAGAAGGTAGCCGCTGATTTCAGAAGCATGAATGAGCTTCTGGGGCTGTAGGGAGACTGAAAAATGAGTGCAAAAGTAGATTTAACAGGGCAACGTTTTGGGCGGCTGATAGTTATCAAAGAACTGCCCCGAAAGACAGCACTAAGGAAAACCCCTCTATGGCTGTGCCAATGTGACTGTGGTAACACCTGCGAAGCTTATAGTGATAGTTTGCGTGGTGGGAAAAAGAGTTGTGGTTGCATCTTGAAGGAGCGCCGCAGGGCAGCAGAAGCTAAAAGGGCTGAGGGCGAAGCGATTAGAGCAAAAAATAAAGCACTGCTGGCGTTGAAGTGTCCTTTTCCTGCTAATTGTTGTTATAAAAGCAGGCATGGGATGTGCTGTTTAGATTGCTATGAGCGTGAAACTTGTGAAGATAGGTGCTTAAACACGCCGGCGAAATGCGGATACAGCAGATTGAGGTAGATATCATGGAGTGGAATGAAGAATTAGAGAAAAAACTGCAACGCCGTGGCGAAATCTGGCACGCGGAAAAACTTGCATCACGTCTTATATTCGACGGCCGCCGTGCTCTTGAACACTATACTGCAGATGAAATGCGTGCGAAATTTGAGCCTATAGCAAAGCAGTACAGAAAGAGCGGGCGTATGTGCCTGGATTCTGATGCCTTGGTGATGTACTGCAAGGAGCAGGGCTATAAATGGGAGTGGTACCCACCTAGTCCGTTGGGAGAGTATTGGTTTGTGCTGCCGAAAGAGGATTTATTTTAGGAGGTGCAATAATGGCTAAAAAAAGAAGAAGCCTTGAAGAACAGATTGAGCATGCGGAAGCAATGCTGTTGCTAGCATTTGAAATCTGGGAGTATATTCGTAATAAAGGCTGCCGCGACCCTTTTTACCCAGACGGTGAAAACATGAATCTTGAACGCCAGCATATTATGTCCTACAAAGAAGAATTGGAGAGCTTGTGTAAAGACAGAGAGCTGCCAGATGCATATTACATTCCAACGCCTGAAGAGGTTGATCCCAACTACATGGCCCCGCACGGTGTTCACTACGAGCGCCGGATGAAGGGTGGTATGGCTGATATGTATCCTCTTACATACAAAGTGCCGGAAGAAATTGAGAATCAGCAGGAATTGTTTTAGGAGATGAGCAGATGAAACGTAAATGCCAAGTGTGCGGGCAGGAGAACGGCAGCTGCAACCGCTACTACTTTAATCCTGCTGAAATTATCACCATCTGCCCTGCATGCCTTGCGTTCAGCAGTGATGATAAAGCAAAGATTGCACGGCGGGCACATAAAGACGGCAAGCTGGTAAAGGAAGAAGGGGCAAAGAAAAAATGGTAGGCAAATCACCCTGCAGAGGATGCGAAGTAAGAAACATAGGCGGCCATGCTATCTGCAACGCATTTAGCGAATGGAAAACCGAGCAATACAAATTGCTGGAAGCGAAACGGCAGGCCAACTTGAAAAATTTAGCGACAGCCGGAACTGCCGCAAGACATGAGAAATGGATAAAGGGGCATAAATAATGACTGACAATGTAAACCATCCCAAGCACTACACACAAGGCGGTGTTGAGTGCATCGACGCACTGGCGGCTGCCACGATTAATCTTAAAGGCCTTGATGCTGTTTGCACCGCGAATGCCATCAAGTATCTGTGGCGTTGGGGCCAGAAGAATGGTGTTGAGGACCTGAAAAAAGCCTGCTGGTATATTGATAGACTGGTTAAAGAAAATGAAGTCGTTGAGGATAAAACCCAAGCGGAGGAAAAACAGTTCTTTATGACGGCGGTACATTACAATCTGAATATGTGGCGTGATAGCGGTGATGTTGATTATCTGTATAAGGCCATCGCCTATATCAAAGCCCAAATCGGTGTAGAAGAAAAGGAGGCTTAGCCGGAGCTGATGATGGATATACCGTTTACTGAGTTAATCTACAATGCGGCAGGAACCATCTGCCTGGCGCTGGTCATTGTACTGGCGCTGCGGCTGGTGCTGAAAGGAGAGAATGATAATGAATAAAGAGAAAAAAGAATTATACGAAATTATAAAACCTTTAATTGAGCTTTTAGCAAAAAAATATGCGCCCGAAACTATGGTTTTAGTTACGAGCGCAGGTGTAAAAATACTTAACACAGAAGTTGAGTTATCAATTAAATATAGTAGTTATGGCGTTAACGAAAAAACCTTTACCGAGTTAAATAATGCCGAAAGTATTAGTAATCCTAAAAAATAGTGTTATTGACAAATTCCCATTGTTTTTCATTTAGCCAACCTTGATAGTTAGAGGTAACTTCCATAATTATCAAACGGTCGTTAGGATCAAGATATGGCTTAATCGTTTCAAATATTTCGTTTGCGGTAGAATGATTGCTACGGATTAAAAAAGATGATTTCCAATAAGTAGCCCAGCAACCATCACTAGCGTCTTTAATAGCTTTAATTACATTATCATAGTCTTGTCCTTTAGAGTTTAAATCATAGGTAATTAAATATCGTTTCTTCATGCAATCACATCCTTTCGCGAAGAAACAAACTTCTGTGTGTAAAAGTATATACTAAATATAGAGAGCAGTGTGGGTAAAACATACTATACCTAGTATTATAATGAAGGAGTTGTAACTTGTCAAATGCTAAATGTTAAGAAAATACGAACGAGATTAGGAGTAAGCAAATATAAGCTTTGCAAAATGACTGGAATAACCAAACCAACGCTGATTAACATTGAAAAAAGTGGAAATGTACATTTGTTTACGCTGTACAAAATAGCCGATGCTTTAGGCGTTGATGTAAAAGAATTATTTGATTAAGAGATTTGAAAATCAATCTTGGAAAAATTGACTTAGACCAATTAAATATTTGGGAGGAAGAAAAGTATGAATAAAATTGTTTTACTTGGCCGTTTGACCAAAGATCCCGAAATCAGATATACCCCGAGTGGTGCCTGCGTAGCACAGTTTACGCTGGCTGTTGACCGCCCCTACACTAAAGACAGCAGCCGTGAAGCGGATTTTATCCCTTGCGTAACGTGGGGAAAGACGTCAGAAACAATCGGCAACTACGTGCATAAGGGACAACGTCTGTTGGTGGAAGGTCGCCTGCAAATCCGCAGCTACGATGCCAAAGACGGCAGCAAGCGCTGGGTGACTGAAGTAATCGTCAACCATGCCGAATTCATCGAGCGCAAAGAGCAGACATCACAGCAGCCGGCGCCGCAGAGCATGGAAAGTTTCGGCCAGCAGGTGCCTTTTGACGAGGAAATTCCGTTTTAGGGGGTGTGCAGAATGGGAACCAGCTCAGGTGAAATTTGTGTGTGGTGCGATAAAGAAAAGGCTGTATCGAGCATTTTCGACAACGGTCGACCCGTTTACTGTGAAAAATGCCAGCGTGAGCTGTTAAAAGAATTTGGCACGCCGGAGGCG
>JAIIAN010000226.1 GCA_022717655.1 Bacillota bacterium
TCATGTAATGAAACATTTTTAACATAATCTTCGTGTCACTCCTTTTTGCTTTCTTCCTGTTCCATATTTGCTATCATTTGCTTCAAAAACCGTTTCATAAGACAAATTTCTACTTCTGAAAATCCTTCTACTACCTTTGCTTCACTTTCTTTGACTACTTTCTCAATCTGCTTACTCAGTGATTTTCCTTTTTCTGTTACATAAATCCGGACAACCCTCTGGTCTTTTTCATCCGGCTTTCTCTCAATTAAACCTGCTTTTTCCATTCGTTTGATAGAAACCGCAACGGTCGGCGGTTTTATCTTCATCACATCGCAGATTTCCCTCTGACTCATTCCTTCTTTTTTCTGCAGTATAAATAATAATGGAATCTGTCTTGGATGGACATCCATTTCTTTTACTGCTGCATACGCTTTGCCATAGTATAAATGTGTCATGCGCATTATCAGTCCCTGTAAACTTTCAATTTCTTCGCACTTCACAAAATCTCACCACCTTTTTACTTAGTCGACTAATATAATTTAGCACTATTTTTTGGATTTTACAACCCAGTTTATGATTTTTTAAGAAATTTATTCCTCTTTTTTATTTTGTCGACTAATCAAAAAGAAACCCAAGACCTGCATCTTGAGTTTCAATTTTTTCTAAAAATATTCGATTAAATCTGCTGATGATATCCAGAAAGGAAATCTGCAATCTTTCCGGTTGCTTCTTTTAACTGTTCAATGTTTGGCAGATATACAATTCTAAAGTGGTCCGGCTCACCCCAGTTAAATCCTCTTCCATGTGTGAGCAGTACTTTTTTCTCCTTTAATAAATCCAGTACAAATTTCTCATCGTCTAAGATGTTAAACTTTTTCGTATCCATTTTCGGGAAAATATAAAAGGCCGCCTTTGGTTTTACTGCTGACAAACCCGGAATATCATTAATTGCATTGTAAATAAATTCTCTCTGTTCATAGATTCTTCCACCTGGAACAAGATAGTTTTTCACGCTCTGATGTCCTCCAAGTGCCGTCTGAACAATACACTGTGCCGGAACATTGGAGCACAGACGCATATTGGAAAGCATATTTAAGCCCTCAATATAGTCTTTTGCTTTTTCCTTTGCTCCGCTTAAAATCATCCAGCCACAACGAAATCCTGCAATCATGTGGGATTTTGATAATCCATTTAAGGTAATACAGAATAAATCCGGTGCTAAAGATGCAATCGAAGTGTGTTCAATTCCATCCATCACCAATCTGTCATAAATCTCATCTGAGAAAATCATTAACTCATGTTCTCTTGCAAGTTCCACAATCTGCTCAAGCACTTCTTTTGGATAAACTGCACCGGTCGGATTGTTTGGGTTGATAATGACAATCGCCTTTGTCTTATCTGTAATTTTACTTCTCATATCCTCAATATCCGGATACCATTCGGACTGTTCATCACAGATATAATGTACTGCTTTTCCACCTGCAAGGGTGACACATCCGGTCCAGAGCGGATAATCCGGAGATGGAACTAAGATTTCGTCTCCATTATTAATCAATCCCTGTGTTACTAAGTTAATCAGCTCACTGACACCATTTCCGGTATAAATATGTTCCATTGACACATTTGGAATATTTTTGGTCTGTGCATACTGCATGATTGCCTTTCTTGCAGCAAAGATTCCATGGGAATCGGAATATCCCTGTGCACTTCTAAGGGTAGAAATCATATCGGTAATGACTTCTTCCGGTGCAGAAAATCCAAATGGTGCCGGATTTCCAATATTTAATTTTAAAACGTCGATTCCATCTGCCTGCATGCGATTGGCTTCATCTAAAACCGGTCCTCTTACGTCATAACATACATGGTCTAATTTTGAAGATTTTTTAAATGTTCTCATCTTGTCTCTCCTCTCATCCGCATCCTGATTTATGGAGATTTTATCACTTTACCGTGCAAAGTGCAAGAAGCAGAACTGCCCTTTATAGTGAAAAAAGTGCTCTTTCAAGCACTTTCTCCATCACTTTAACCTTTTCTTTCATTCGTCCATAAAAGGATTCACATCTACTTTAACATCTTCTTTAATTCATCCATAAAGGTATTTACATCTTTAAATTCCCGATAGACAGAGGCAAAACGGACATAAGTCACCGCATCTAACTCCTTTAGGCGGTTCATCACAATCTCTCCGATTTCCGTACTTGGAATTTCCCGTTCTTCTTTATTAAAAATTTCTGTCTCTATCTCATCAATGGTTCGTTCAATCTGTTCCACCGAAATCGGCCGCTTATAACAGGCACGCATAATTCCATCCTGTATTTTGGTACGGTCATAAGTTTCCCTGCTCTGGTCTTTCTTGATAACCGTAAGTGGAATTGTCTCTATCTTTTCATAAGTGGTGAATCGTTTATGACATTCATCACATTGTCTGCGTCTGCGAATCGAATTATTGTCCGGAACCGGTCTTGAATCTATGACACGTGTATTTTCCTGATTACAAAAAGGGCACTTCATCATTTTCGTCCTCCTTTACTGCCTTGCTTGCCTAAAGTATAGTACACAAAAGCGTAAATCGTCAATCTTTTTCACATTTTATGCGTTGTCAAGGGCTAAAACTTTATGAAATTTTCCATTTTACAGTATATTGTGACAGCCTTATGAGAATCATTCTAATTAGAAATGTACTTGTACATGAAACCAAAAATGGAGGATTCTTGCAATGGCTCTTAATAAAGTTGAAATATGCGGCGTAAATACATCAAAACTCCCTGTCCTTACCAATGCTGAAAAAGAAATGCTGTTTGAACGGATAAAAAAGGGTGACACAGAAGCAAGAGATTTATATATCAAAGGAAATTTAAGACTGGTCTTAAGCATTATCAAACGTTTCTCTGCAAGCAATGAAAATGCAGATGATTTATTTCAAATCGGCTGTATCGGTCTGATGAAAGCAATTGATAACTTCGATACAACCTTAAATGTACGGTTTTCTACTTATGCCGTTCCCATGATTATCGGTGAAATCCGCCGTTACCTAAGGGACAACAATTCCATCCGCGTCAGCCGTTCCCTTCGCGATACCGCCTATAAGGCAATTTATGCAAAAGAACATTATATGAAACAGAACTTAAGAGAACCAACTGTTCAGGAAATTGCCAGTGAAATCGGCATCAATAAAGAAGATATCGTCTATGCCCTTGACGCCATTCAAAGTCCGGTCAGCTTATATGAACCGGTTTATACCGAAGGTGGTGACACCTTGTATGTGATGGACCAAATCAGTGACAAGAAAAATAAAGAAGAACACTGGATTGAAGATATTTCTTTAAAAGAGGCAATGAACCGGCTTGAGGCAAGAGAACGAAACATCATAGAAATGCGGTTTTACGAGGGCAAAACCCAGATGGAAGTCGCACAGGAAATCGGAATCTCGCAGGCTCAAGTCAGCCGGCTTGAAAAGCATGCCTTAAAGTCCATGAAAAATTATCTTCGGACCTGATTCTTCATCCAGACACCATGTTCTACCCAGTAAAAAGAAGCCCTTGGTGCAGACTTTCAACACCAAAGGCTTCTTAAACTTAGCTTTTCTTTAAAAACTTTTCTTCTTTTATTTCGACCAGAATAATATCTTCCCCAATCTGTTTGATACATTCAAACGGAATCACGTACTCACTGACCGGTCCGAAAAATCCACAGATTTTTCCTGGGAGCGGAACAATGATTGCCGTCACACATCCTGTTTTTTCATCAAACTCAAGGTCAAACGGCACGCCGAGACTCTTGCAGGTGCAGATATTAATGACTTCTTTTTGTCGAAGCTGACACACACGCATAAAGATTCTTCCTCTTTATTTTTTATCAGTATATGCCAATCTTTTTTATTATCTATCCATTTCAAGCTGTATTCCCGTATTTTTATGATTCCGGATAATTCGGTCAATCTCTTTTAAATCACAGGAAGGAAGGTCACCAGGAATCGTATTCTTTACAGAGCTGGTTGCATTTCCATACTCTAAAGCTTTCTGACAGTCAAATCCACAGCCTAGCAGTCCATATAAAACTCCGGAAATATAAGCATCTCCACTTCCGATACGGTCTACAACTTCAATATCACGATATGGCTCTTCTTCAAAATATTTATCTTCTTTTGCACTGTAGATGACAGAACCAAAGGTATGCACTTTCGGGCTGTGTACGATTCTCTGTGTGGATGCCACAATTGAAATCGGATACTCTTCGGTAAAGCTCTTCATAATCTCTTTTACATTTCCCTCTTTTAAGAAGGTCAGACGGGCAGTATCTTCTGAACAGAAGAAAATATCAACATAAGGCAGAATTCGTTCAATACATTCTTTTGCCTCTTCTCCTGTCCATAAGTTTCCTCTGAAGTTTACATCAAATGAAATCAAAGCGCCTTGTGCTTTAAATTTCTTAATCATATCAATGGCTACTTCTCTTGTATTTTCAGAAAGTGCCAGAGTAATTCCGCTTGTATGGAAACAGGTTGTGTTTGCATACATGGAATCCGGAACTTCTGTTTCACTGATTTTACAAAAAGATGCATGTCTTCTGTCATAAACCACGCTTGGTTTTCTCGGGTACGCACC
>JAIIAN010000227.1 GCA_022717655.1 Bacillota bacterium
CTATTGTGCTATAATAAAAAAAGAATATTAGACTAAAGGTGAAAAAACAGGTGGTAAAAAATCAGATGGATTAGGGGTGAAAAAATGCCAGAAATAATCAGTGTTGGAAATGAAAGTTTTGAAAATATTCGAACTCAAAAAAGTTTTTATGTAGATAAGACTGATTTTATTCGGGAGTGGTGGGAAAACAGAGATGTTGCCACTTTGATTATACGCCCAAGAAGATTTGGAAAAACATTGAATATGAGCATGTTAAATTGTTTCTTTTCAGTGGAATATCAAAATCGTGCAGATTTATTTGAAGGACTTAAAATCTGGAATGATAAAAAATATCGGGAAATGCAGGGGACTTATCCGGTAATTTCGATAAGCTTTGCAGATGTAAAACAGTCGAAATATATAGATGCAGTACAGAAAATAAAAAATATTATTGTGGACCTTTATAGCAAGTATGCGTATCTTACCAAATGGGATGGATTGACTGTAGTAGAAAAAGCTCAGTTTCATTCTGTTGATTATAAGATGGACAATGTGACGGCTCAGGATGCAGTTAAGAATCTTTCTAAGTATCTGTATCGCTATTATGGGAAAAAGCCCATTCTTTTATTAGATGAATATGATACTCCTATGCAGGAAGCTTATTTGTCAGGATATTGGGATGAATTTACGGCTTTTATCAGAAGTTTATTTAATTCAACGTTTAAGACAAATCCTTATGTAGAACGTGCACTTATGACAGGCATTACCCGTGTATCAAAAGAGTCCGTTTTTTCGGATTTAAATAATTTGAATGTGGTTACCACAACATCAAATCAGTATGTGGACAGTTTTGGATTTACAAAGAAAGAAGTAATAGAAGCATTACAAAAATGTGGATTGTCAGAGCAAATGCAGGATGTAAAGAGATGGTACGATGGATTTATATTTGGAAAAGAAAAGGAAATTTATAATCCATGGTCTATCACAAATTTCCTTGATAAGAAACAATTTCAGGCGTATTGGGCATTAACCAGTTCTAATGGATTGATTAATTACCTGATTCAGACCTCTTCTGCCGAAGTAAAAGAAAAAATGGAAGAACTCTTAAAAGGAAAAACAATAACAGTAAGTTTTGATGAACAGATTGTGTTTAATCAGCTTGAACAGGACGAAAATGCAATCTGGAGTCTGCTTTTGGCAAGTGGATATTTAAAAGCAGAGGCAATGGAATACAGGGAAGAATTATTTGAAACATGGTATCAGCTAAGAATTACAAATCTTGAAGTGATGGGGATTTTTTCTCGTATGTTTCAGGGATGGTTTCGGACAACACAGTCTAATTATCATGGATTTATGAAGGCATTGATACAAGGTGATGTGGAAGCAATGAACCATTACATGAATAAGGTATCGCTTGCTACGTTCAGCAGTTTTGACACAGGAAATGCGCCTTCTGAATACAGTGAACCAGAACGGTTTTATCATGGATTTGTGTTAGGGCTTATGGTAGAACAGGCTGAAAATTATGAAATCCGCTCCAATCGGGAAAGTGGATTTGGGCGTTATGATGTTATGCTGATACCGAAGAAAATACAGCAAAATAAATATCCCGCGGTTATTCTGGAATTTAAAGTGAGAAATCCGAGAAAAGAAAAAACATTAGAAGAAACTGTAGAAGTAGCGTTAAAACAGATAGAAGAGAAAAAATATGATACAGAACTGATAGAGCGGGGAATTAAAAAAGAAGATATCCGGCATTATGGTTTTGCATTTGAAGGAAAGACGGTGCTGATTGGGGAAAGGTTTGAGGAAAAATAAGGAAAATCTAAAAAATACCTTGCTTTTTTAAAAATAACGTGTATAATACAGCATGAAAGTATTAAAAAATAATAGTGGTTATCCCTTTTATTCAGAGTGATGGAGGTACATAGGACCTGTGAAGTCACGGCAACCCCTTGAAAAAGGAAGGTGCCAGCCTGAGCGAGTAAGTCGAACAATAAGAGGATTCATTTAAGAAGTTATGGGTCCGCTTGTCTGCGGACCTTTTTACTTGCATGTAAATGGGAATAAGAAACAAAAAATTAAACAAAGGAGAACGAGAATGGAAAAAAGATTATTTACTTCCGAGTCCGTAACAGAAGGACATCCAGACAAGATGTGCGATGCGATTTCCGATGCAATTCTGGATGCATTAATGGAACAAGACCCAATGAGCCGTGTTGCATGCGAAACATGCACAACAACAGGTGTTGTTATGGTTATGGGTGAAATTACAACAAAAGCTTATGTAGATATTCCGAAAATCGTAAGAGAAACAGTTCGTGAAATCGGATATACAAGAGCAAAATATGGTTTTGATGCAGATACCTGCGGTGTTATCACAACAATTGATGAGCAGTCTGCTGATATTGCAATGGGTGTTGATAAAGCACTCGAAGCAAAAGAACACACCATGTCAGATGAAGAAATCGATGCAATCGGTGCAGGTGACCAAGGTATGATGTTCGGCTTCGCAAGTGATGAAACAGAAGAATACATGCCATATCCAATCGCACTGGCTCACAAGCTGGCTCGTCAGCTTACAAAAGTTCGTAAAGATGGAACTTTAACTTATTTAAGACCAGATGGAAAAACACAGGTTACTGTAGAATATGATGAAAATGACAGACCAATGCGTCTCGATGCAGTTGTATTATCTACACAGCATGACCCGGAAGTGACACAGGAACAGATTCATGAAGATATTAAAAAATATGTATTTGACCCGATTCTTCCGGCAGAAATGGTAGACGAAGAAACAAAATTCTTCATCAACCCGACAGGACGTTTCGTAATCGGTGGACCTCACGGAGACAGTGGTCTGACAGGACGTAAAATTATCGTAGATACTTACGGCGGATATGCTCGTCACGGCGGTGGAGCGTTCTCTGGAAAAGACTGCACAAAAGTAGACCGTTCTGCAGCTTATGCAGCACGTTACGTTGCAAAAAATATGGTAGCAGCAGGTCTTGCAAAGAAATGTGAAGTTCAGCTTTCTTATGCAATCGGTGTTGCACATCCAACTTCTATCCAGGTTGATACATTTGGAACAGGAAAACTTTCCGACCACAGACTGACAGAAATCGTTCGTGAAAACTTCGACTTAAGACCAGCAGGAATCATCAAAATGCTTGACTTACGTCGTCCGATTTACAAACAGACAGCAGCTTATGGACATTTCGGAAGAAATGACTTAAATCTGCCATGGGAAGCACTGGATAAAGTAGAAGAACTGAAAAAATATCTGGAAGATTAATTTAAGGAAAATCGCCAAGATTCGCCTGAAAAAAGGTTAAAAACAGATAAGAACAGATAAAAATAACAGGAAGTTTTTTGTAGAAATACGAAAAATTTCCTGTTTTTTTGTGATATAATGTTGTTAATTAAAGCAATAATTTCTTAAAGGAGAAAACTTGATGTTTTTCGATAGAGATGACCATTTAAAACACTTGAATGAACAATATGAAACAAAAGAATTTTATGCAGTTTCCCTTTACAGTGCGCCTAAGATGGGGAAAACTACATTTTTACGAAAGCTTTGTGAAAATAAGACTTATCTGTATTTTCGGGCAGAAAAAACCACTTCAAATGAAAATTTTCTTAAATTAAAATCAGAAGCACTTCGGATTTTGGGAGAAGATAAAAAACTTTGCCAGGCAAAGCGATTTGCAGAGCTTTTTCGAGCACTGGAAAGACTTTCAAAGGAAAAACAGCTGGTATTGATTTTAGATGAATATCAACAGCTTGTGGAAGAAAATCGAAGATTATCCACATTAATCCGTTCTTATCGGGAGAAAGAGTGGAAAACTTCCGGCTTATTTGTCGTGTTCTGCAAACCGGCAGACTGGTATGAAAAAGAAAAGGAATCCGAAGGCAGTCAAATCCTGCTTCGTCCATTTACTTTCTTTGAGACTCGTCGATTCTTTGAACTTTATCCGATTCGGGAACAGATTGAACTTCATGGAATTACCGGAGGTGTTCCGGGATATTTTGAAGCATTTGATAAGACAAAATCATTTCAGGGAAATTTAAAAGAATTATTTTTTACAGATTCCGGAGCATTTTTCAAAGTACCGGAGCGGTTTCAGACCTATGTGGAACAGCCAAGAATCGCGTATAGTATTTTATCCGCATTAAAAAATAAACATTGCAAACTGCATGAAATCAGTGAACAGACCGGATTTACAACGAGTGTGACAAGTACCGTGCTTGGGGATTTAGAGGACCTTGGTGTAGTAGAAAAATTAATTCCGGTAACGGAAGAAGAGGGAAGCCGGCGTGCAAGATATCGGATTCGTGATGGAGTTCTGCGTTTTTGGTATACGTTTGTTTCAGAAAGAGTTAATCGAATCGAGATGGGAAATGGCGAAAATGTCTTTGGACTAGAGGTGCTTCCCCGATTAGATGAGTATTTTACAGGCACATTTGAAGATATCTGCCGACAGTTTTTACGCCTGCTTCTTGAAAATGGAGAAGCCCCGTTTGCGTATACGCATGTGGGAAACTGGTGGGGACAGCATCCAA
>JAIIAN010000228.1 GCA_022717655.1 Bacillota bacterium
TTGTATAAGCAGTTAGGATTAAGCAAAAAGAAACATACCACCGAAGATATGATGTTTACGGTTGAAACCGTTTCCTGTCTTGGAGCTTGTGGACTTGCTCCTACTTTGATGGTAAACGAGGATGTTCATCCAAAAATGTCACCTGAAAAAGTGATTGAGCTGTTGGAAGAATTGAGAGGTGAAGGCGCATGACAATTACGAATAGAGCGGAACTTGACAAATGCAGAGAATCAGCAGAAAAGCAGTTGAATGCTTATGACTGCCGTATTTTAGTCTGTTCAGGCACCGGCTGTATCGCAACCGGTTCCGAAAAAATTTATAAAAAAATGCTGGGAATCGCAGAAGGCGCACCGGGTGTTACCATTGAATTCGGACCACATGATGAGAAAGAACATGTGGGCGTAAAAAGAACCGGATGTCAGGGCTTCTGTGAATTTGGTCCGCTGGTAAGAATCCAGAAAGGCGACCATGTCATCCAGTACATAAAAGTAAAAGAAGATGACTGTGAAGAAATCTTTGAAAAATCCGTTGTTGGAGATGAAGTGATTGAACGCCTGCTTTATGCAAAAGAAGGTCAGTCTTATGTTCAGCCGGATGAAATTCCGTTTATTGCAAAACAGACCAGAATCGTCTTGGAAAACTGTGGAAAATTTGATGCAGAATCTTTAGATGAATATATGGCAGCCGGCGGTTTTAGTGCTCTCGAAAAAGCGTTGTTTGAGATGACACCGGAACAGGTCGTAGAAGAAGTTGATTTATCCGGTCTTAGAGGTCGTGGAGGCGGTGGTTTCCCTGCCGGTAAAAAATGGAAACAGGTAGCAAATCAGAAAGTAAAAGAGCGTTATGTAGTATGTAATGGTGACGAGGGTGACCCTGGCGCATTTATGGACGGTTCCGTAATGGAAGGTGACCCATTTAAGTTAATCGAAGGTATGATGATTGCCGCTTACGCAGTTGGTTCAAGCGATGGATATATCTATGTACGTGCCGAATACCCGAACTCTGTAGCAAGACTGCATCATGCAATCGATGTTATGGAAGAGAAAAATCTTCTGGGCGAAAATATTTTAGGAACCGATTTCAGCTTCCATATGCACATCAATCGTGGAGCCGGAGCATTCGTTTGTGGTGAAGGTAGTGCCTTGACTGCTTCCATCGAAGGAAATCGTGGTATGCCAAGAACGAAACCACCAAGAACTGTAGATAAAGGTCTGTGGGCAAAACCAACGGTATTAAATAATGTAGAAACTTATGCAAACGTACCGAAGATTATCTTAGAGGGACATGAATGGTTCCGTACGATCGGTACAGAGGGAAGCCCTGGAACAAAAACCTTCTCTTTAACTGGTTCAATCGAAAATACTGGTCTGATTGAAGTTCCGATGGGAACCACTCTTCGTGAAATCATTTATGATATCGGTGGCGGATTAAAGAATGGTTCTGAATTTAAAGCGGTACAGATTGGTGGACCATCCGGTGGATGTCTGACTGAGAAACACTTAGATGAACCACTTGACTTTGACTCCGTTAAAAAATTCGGTGCTATCGTAGGTTCCGGCGGTCTGGTTGTTATGAACGTGGATACCTGTATGGTAGAAGTAGCCCGTTTCTTTATGAGTTTTACCCAGCGTGAATCCTGTGGTAAATGTACTCCTTGTCGTGAAGGTACCAAGCGAATGCTGGAAATCCTGGAAAAGATTGTAGCAGGAAAAGGGGAAATGGAAGATTTAGAGCGCCTCGAAGAACTTGCAGAGATGGTAAAAAATATGTCTCTTTGCGGTCTTGGAAAGAGTGCACCACTTCCGGTACTTAGTACCATTCGTATGTTCCGTGATGAATATGTAGAACATATCGTAGATAAGAAATGTGTTTCCCATACCTGTAAGGCAATGCAGAATTACTATATTAATCCGGATAAATGTAAAGGCTGTACCAAGTGTGCAAGAAACTGTCCGGTATCTGCAATTTCAGGAGAAAAGAAAGCACCACATGTAATTGACAATGCAAAATGTATCAAGTGCGGAAGCTGTAAAGATAACTGTAGCTTCGACGCAATTGAAATCAGATAGGAGGACAAGGTATATGGGAATTATGACAATCGACGGCAGAAAAGTTGAGTTTACCGACGAGAAAAATGTCCTTTCTGTCATTCGAAAAGCTGGAATCAATGTTCCTACTTTATGCTATCAGCCAGAGCTTTCCATTTATGGAGCGTGCCGTTTGTGTACAGTAGAAGATGAGAGAGGTAAATTATTTGCCTCCTGTTCAGAAATACCAAGAGATGGTATGGTAATTTATACCAATACCAAGAGATTAAAAAAATATAGAAAAATGATTGTAGAGCTTTTGCTCGGAGCACACTGCAGAGACTGTACATTATGTGACAAGAGTGGAAACTGTGTGCTTCAGGATTTAGCTTACCGCCTTGGCGTAAAAGAAGTACGCTATGAAAATACAAAAGAAGAACAGCCGTTAGACTGCAGTTCTTACTCCATTATCCGTGACCCGAACAAGTGCGTATTATGTGGAAACTGTGTACGTGCCTGCCGTGAACTTCAGGGTGTGGAAGCACTCGGAATCGCATTCCGTGGAACAGAAGCAACGGTTATGCCGGCATTTAACAAAGGGCTTGGAGAAACAATGTGCGTAGGCTGTGGACAGTGTAGAGTAGTCTGTCCGACAGGCGCAATTACTATCCGTTCCGATATCGATGCAGTATGGGATGCACTCGAAGACCCGGATACCAGAGTTATTGCACAGATTGCACCGGCAGTTCGTGTGGCAGCAGGAGACGCATTTGGACTTCCAAAAGGAAAGAGTTCTATGGGTAAAATGGTAAGTGCACTTCACCAGATGGGATTTGACGAAGTTTACGATACCGGATTTTCTGCTGACTTAACGGTTATGGAAGAATCCGCAGAGTTCTTAAACCGTGTGAAAAACGGTGGAAAACTTCCACTTATGACATCCTGCTGTCCGGCATGGGTAAAATTTGTGGTAGACCAGTATCCGGATTATAAAGACAATATTTCTACCTGCCGTTCCCCACAGGGAATGTTATCCGCAGTTGCAAAAGAGTGGTACCGCGATCCGGAAAGAGCAGAAGGCAAACGTACTGTGATGGTATCTTTCATGCCTTGTACCGCAAAGAAGATGGAGATCAAACGTCCGAACAGCTTTACAAAAGGAGAACAGGATACCGATCATGTGCTGACTACAACCGAACTCGTTCGCATGATTAAGAGCGCGGGAATCGACTTTGCAAATATGGAATGCGAAGAACCGGATATTCCATTTGGAATGGCTTCCGGCGGTGGTAAAATCTTTGGTGTTACCGGTGGTGTAACAGAAGCGGTGCTTCGTCACCTTGTACCGGCACACGATACCGAAACTTTAAAAGCAATTTCCGAATTTGGTATGCGTGGAGAAGAAGCAATCAAAGAATTTACAATTCAATATGAAGGAACCGATATCAATATCTGCGTTGTAAGTGGACTGGCAAATGCACATGAAGTATTCCGCCGTATCGAAGCAGGAGAAGCAAACTATCATTTAATTGAAGTGATGGCTTGTAAAGGCGGATGCGTTATGGGTGGCGGACAGCCTGTAAAAGCAGGAGAATGTGTAAAATCTGTGAGAACCGAAGGACTGTATGAAGTAGATACCGAATCTGCAATCAAAGTATCCGATGATAATGCGGATATGGAGAAATTGTATGCAGAGTTCTTGAATGGAAAGACACATGAACTGCTCCATAATGAAGGATATTAAAAAAAATAAAATAAAGTGAAGTAAGATAAAATGCGAAGAGGTCGATGAAAGCGAAAGCTTTTGTCGACCTCTTTGTTTTTCTTGCATCTAAGGGAGAAACAAAAGTGATGGGATTTTTTGAATCACATTTGCAGAAAATTGGGCTTGTGGTACGGAAGAGTGAACAGGCGAAATATTGGAATGTATGAATTGAATGTTATAACAATGTATTGACTATGTACATACTAAATGGTATAATAATATCAAAGAAGAGAGAGGAAGGATGAATATGGCAAATACAAATGTAACAATGAGAATGGATGAAACCTTGAAAGCACAGTTACAAGAGCTTATGTCTAACCTTGGATTAGATCTTACTACTTTTTTTACAATGGCTGCAAAACAAGCTGTGAGGGAACAAGCATTACCGTTTCAACCTAATATGAATACTGGAGTATATGGACTTAAAGCATATAAGTTGGCAATGCAGAACACAAATTATAATAACAATGGTAAAGCTGTAATTTCGTCTGATGATGAATGGAGAGAAGAATCAGAATGGGATGATATGTTTGAGCAAATGAAAAAAGAAAGAGGTATTGAATAATTATGAATAAGGGCGAGGTCTGGTTTGTAGAATTTCCATTAGAAGAAGATTCTGGTAAATTTCTAAATCGACCAGTTATAAATTAGTGGCGAAAACCCATGGGCTTGCCCGTGAGATGAAAGCCACATATTTTTTACTTGAGTTTTACATAGAACAAATGTATAATGTATGTATAAATCAAAAG
>JAIIAN010000229.1 GCA_022717655.1 Bacillota bacterium
CGGAGAAATCTTATAAAAGCTCTCCATTTGAACTTTCCGGAGGACAAAAACAAAGAGTTGCGATTGCCGGTGTGATGGCAATGGAGCCAAAGTGCATTATTTTGGATGAGCCGACGGCAATGCTTGACCCAAATGGACGAAAAGAAGTTCTGCAGGCGGTAAAGGAACTAAACGAAAAGAAAGGCATCACAGTTGTTTTGATTACCCATTACATGGAAGAAGTAACTTTGGCAGATAAGGTATTTGTCATGGACAAAGGAAAAATTGTCATGCAGGGAACACCAAGGGAAGTATTTTCAAAAGTAGAAGAATTAAAGTCTTATCGTCTGGATGTACCGCAGGTTACGTTACTGGCGCATGAACTGAAACAGGCAGGCGTGCCGATACCGGATGGAATATTGACAAGAGAGGAACTGGTGAGTGCATTATGTCGATAAAATTAGAGAATGTAACTTATACTTACAGTCCAGGAACGGCTTATGAGATGCATGCATTAAAAGACGTCAATCTGGAAATTCCACAGGGACAGTTTATGGGTGTTATCGGACATACCGGCAGTGGAAAATCAACGTTAATCCAGCATTTAAATGGACTCATCCGTCCGACTTCGGGAGTGGTTTCTTATAATGGAGAAGATATCTGGAAAGAAGGATATCCGCTTCGTAAGCTTCGCAGTAAAGTGGGACTGGTTTTTCAGTATCCGGAGCATCAGCTGTTTGAAACGGATGTGCTTACCGATGTCTGCTTTGGTCCTAAAAATCTTGGTGCAAGTCAGGAAGAAGCAGAAGAAAGGGCAAGAATGGCACTTGCTCATGTTGGATTTCCGGAGAAATCTTATAAAAGCTCTCCATTTGAACTTTCCGGAGGACAAAAAAGAAGAGTTGCAATTGCCGGAGTTTTGGCAATGGAACCGGAAGTATTGATTTTAGATGAGCCGACAGCGGGTCTTGACCCAAAAGGCAGGGATGAAATCTTAGACCAGATTGCAATGCTTCACGAAGAACGAAAAATTTCGGTCGTATTGGTTTCACACAGTATGGAAGATATCGCAAAGTATGTGGAGCGCATGATTGTAATGAATAAAGGGGAAAAAGCATTTGACGGAACGCCAAAAGAAGTCTTTTCTCACTATAAAGAACTGGAATCGATGGGGCTTGCAGCACCTCAGATTACCTATATCATGCACGACCTGCGGGCAAAAGGTCTGCCGGTTGATACAAATGCGACAACAATTGAAGAAGCAAAGAGAAGTATTTTAAAAGCACTGGAGAAACAGATACTATGATAAAAGATATCACAATTGGCCAGTATTATCCGGCAAAATCAATTTTGCACCGTTTAGACCCGAGAGTGAAATTTATAGGAACAATTGCATTTTTAATTTCATTGTTTATTGCAAATTCCTTATGGGGCTATCTGCTGGCTACAGCATTTTTAGCAGGGGTGATTGTACTTTCTAAAGTTCCGGTTAAATTTATGATGAAAGGTTTAAAGCCATTGTTTTTCATTTTTATTCTTACGATGGCGTTTAATCTGTTCTTAGTTCCTGGAAAAGTAGTAGTACAGATTTGGATTTTAAAGATTACAGAAGAAGGAATCCGTCAGGCGGTTAAAATCGGAATTCGATTGATTTATCTGGTTATGGGGTCTTCTGTTATGACCTTGACAACGACACCAAACCAGCTGACCGATGGTCTGGAAAAATTAATGCGTCCGTTAAATAAAATTAAAGTTCCGGTCCATGAAATTGCAATGATGATGTCGATTGCACTGCGCTTTATTCCGATTTTAATGGAAGAGACAGACAAAATTATGAAAGCACAGATTGCCAGAGGGGCAGATTTTGAATCGGGCAATTTAATTAAAAAAGCGAAGAATTTAATTCCGCTGTTAGTTCCGCTGTTTATTTCGGCATTTAGAAGAGCAGATGATTTGGCAATGGCGATGGAAGCCCGCTGTTATCATGGTGGAGACCATCGTACTTCTATGAAACCATTAAAATATCAGAATCGTGATATTATGGCATATCTGATTTTACTGGTTTATCTGATTGCCGATATTGCATTGCGGATGATGTTATAATGTACTCTCAAAATTTTTTGAGCACATTGTTATAGGTTACAGGAGGAATAGAACATGAAACGAGTCATGCTTGAAATTGCCTATGATGGAACAAATTATTGTGGATGGCAGGTACAGCCAAATGGAATTACAGTTCAGGAAGTGGTTAACCAAAAGTTATCGGAATTACTAAAAGAGCCGATTGAAACCATTGGAGCAAGCCGTACGGATGCAGGAGTACATGCACTTGGAAATGTAGCTGTATTTGATACAAGTGCAAGGATGCCGGGAGAAAAGATTTCTTATGCACTAAATCAAAGACTGCCGGAGGACATTCGGATTCAAATGTCAAAAGAAGTCGAACCTGATTTTCATCCCCGTTATCGAAACAGCAGGAAAACGTACGAATATCGGATTTTAAATCAAAAATTTCCGGTTCCGACAAAACGGCTGTATTCTCATTTTACCTATCTTCCATTAGACGTGGAAAAAATGCGAAAAGCCGGAGAATATCTGCTTGGAGAACACGATTTTAAGAGTTTCTGCGGAGCAGGGGCACAGGTCAAAACAACCGTGCGGACCATTTATGATTTTCAGATAAAAAAAGAGGACGACGAAATCTGTATGCGGATTACAGGAAGTGGTTTTCTTTATAATATGGTACGGATTCTTGCAGGAACGTTAATCGAAGTGGGAAGCGGGGCAAGAAAACCGGAGGATATGTTGGAAATCATAGAGGCGAAAGACAGAAAAAAAGCCGGAGCAACAGCACCGGCAAGAGGGCTTACATTAATAAAAATACAATATGAAGAATGAGGGAATTGAAATGAGAAGAAACGGAATGCTGCTTCCGATTGCGAGTCTGCCATCTCCTTATGGAATCGGTGGATTTTCAAAAGAAGCTTATGAATTTATTGATTTGTTAGAGGAGACAGGACAAAAGTTATGGCAGATTCTGCCACTTGGTCCTACCAGCTATGGAGATTCCCCATATCAGTCCTTTTCTACGTTTGCAGGAAATCCGTATTTTATCGATTTAGATACTTTAGTAGAAAAAGGCTGGCTGACAAAAGAAGCCTGCGAAGCTTCTGATTTTGGAGACAATGAGTCTTATATTGATTATGGAAGGATTTATCATTCCAGATTTTTGTTATTAAAACAGGCATTTTTAAATTCAGATGTATTAACAGATGAAGAATTTAAGAAATTCTGTGAAGAAAACAAACACTGGCTTCCGGATTATGCACTTTACATGGCAATTAAAAATCAAAATGATGGAAAAAGCTGGATTGAGTGGAAAGAAAACATTCGTCTTAGAAATCCGGAAACAGTGGAACAGTATAAAAAAGAACTTGAAGAAGAATGTAACTTCTATGAATTTTTACAGTATGAATTTCACGAGCAGTGGACAAAAGTAAAAGAATACGCACACGAAAAAGGAATCCAGATTGTCGGTGATGTTCCGATTTATGTTGCATTTGACAGTGCAGATACCTGGGCAAATCCGGAATTATTCCAGTTAGATGAGGAAAATCTTCCACTTGGAGTAGCAGGATGCCCGCCGGATGCATTTTCTGCAACCGGACAGCTTTGGGGAAATCCACTGTATCGCTGGGAGTATCATAAAGAAACCGGATATGACTGGTGGCTGAAACGAATTGCTCACTGTTTTGATTTATATGATATTGTAAGAATTGACCATTTCCGTGGATTTGATGAATATTATTCCATTCCTTATGGAGATGAGACAGCCGTAAACGGACACTGGGAAAAAGGTCCGGGGATGGATTTATTCAATACCGTAAAAGAAAAATTAGGTGAGCTTGATATCATCGCAGAGGATTTGGGATTCTTGACAGAGAGCGTATTTAAACTCTTAAAAGACAGTGGCTATCCAGGAATGAAAGTATTACAATTTGCATTTGATTCCAGTGAAAACAGCGATTATCTGACTTATAAATATCAGAGAAACTGTGTGGTTTATACAGGAACTCATGACAATGATACAACCGCAGGCTGGTTTGAGAAACTTTCCGATGGAGACAGAGACGTTGCTTTGCGTTATATGAACAGTTTCTATACTCCAAAGGAAGAACAGCACTGGGATTTAATTGCACTGGCAATGAGAAGCACAGCAGATACCTGTATTATTCCGGTTCAGGATTTTCTGGGTCTTGGAAGTGAGGCAAGAATCAATACGCCGTCCACACTTGGAGACAACTGGAAATGGAGAATGACAAAAGGTGCATTTTCTGAAGAATTAAAAGAGAAAATCCGCCGTATGACAAAATTATATGGCAGATAAATAAATGTGTTTTTGACAATAAAAATTTAATGACAAGGAGAATAAAATCATGGCATTTAAAGAAGTAAAAGCAGAAGAATTGCAGATGAATCCATTTACAAAAATTGGAAAAGAATGGATGTTAATTACCGCAGGTAATGAAGAAAAATGCAATACAATGACCGCAAGC